>NZ_JBSHAM010000027.1:0-54724 GCF_053611505.1 Amycolatopsis sp. NPDC054798
GGTGCGGTTGAGGGGGTGGGGCGCGGGGCTTGGGTGGTTGGTGGGGTTGTGCGCGCGGGTGCGGCTGGGCAGGTGGGGCGCGGGGCTTGGGTGTTGTGGGCGGGGTGGGTTCGCGGGTGGCGGTTGGGTGAGGGTTGGGGCTAGCGCCCCAATGTGGCATTGGGTGCGTGGGACGCACCGAACGCCACATTGGGTGCGTGGGACGCACCGAACGCCACATTGGGTGCGTGGGACGCACCCAATGTGGCATTGGGGCGGGCGCGGGCGGTCGTGAAGGAGCCTTGAGGGAATCTAAGTCCGGGAAGGAGCCCTTCGCGGACCGTCGAAGGTCGTGAGGGGAACCCTGGGGGAATCTGGGTCTGTGAAGGTTCTCCTCACGGAAAGGACTGCCGTGAGGGGAACCTTCACAGCCGAGCGTCAGCCGCGGATGTCGAAGGTCCAGCGGGCGTGGGCGCCGGGGCCGACGGTGAGGGTTGAGTGGCCCAGTTGTTCGACGTGGCGGGTTCCGGCGGGGTGGTTGAGGGCCAGGTCGATCTGGCGCAGGCCGACTTGGCTCGCGGGGACGGTTTCGAAGCGGATGGTGGTCATGCCGTCGGTGGCGACGGCACCGGTCGGGGACTGGCGTACGGACATTCCTCCGGCGCGCAGCAGCGGCAGGGTGTTGCCGAGGTCGCGTGCGGTGATGCCCAGGCGGATGCCGGTGACGTCGCGCATCAGGTGGTCGCGGTAGTCGTCGGGGAGGTAGCGGCTGCGGCTGATGTCGCCGGGGTAGGCCGCCGGGCCGGTGTTGCTGCGCGGGTCGGCGAAGTACTCCGGGCGGTATTCCATGCCCCAGGCGCCGAAGGTGTCGTACTGGTCGGTGGTGAAGACTCCGGTGAACCACGGGACGGGCTTGCCGTCGCCGAAGTCGCGGGTTTGCTGGAACTCCAAGGGGTTCGTGACGCCCGCGTCGTGCAGGTGCTGGATCACTTCGGACAGTTGACCGGTGTGTTCGACCGAGACTCCCAGGCCCGTCGAACCCAGGTCGCCGTCCTTGCCGGGGACGTCGCCGACGCCGAGCAGTTCCAGGTAGGTTTCGCGGCCCATCAGGTAGCGGCCGGTCCACTTCTCGCCGCCCGCGCCGGTCGTCGTGCGGACCTGGAAGTTGGCGAAGTCCTTGAGGTAGGCCGAATGTTCGATGGCGTCGGCGGTCTCGCGGTCGAGGACGCCGTAGGAATGGTTGTAGTGCAGCAGAGTGGACTCGCCCGCTTGCGCGGTGCCGGTCCCGGTCGCGGCCAGTGCCAGGAGGACGGCCAGGAACTGGAGGATCGTCCGGGTTCTTCGCTGTGTCGACATGGCGGAGGAGAGTAAGCCGGACGCGGCGCGCCGGCGGCGTTTTCGGCGAATTCGACCGCAACGGCCTACCGAGAATGTCTTTCTGGTTGTCCGGTCAAGTGGAAATTAGTTCACTTGGAGCAGTGACAGTGCATCACATTTAGTAACAGAATCAGGTCCTCGTGCCGCCTGATCGGGTGGCGCGTCGCGAGGGCATCCGAAAGGACCTGTCATGACCACTCACCACTGGGGACCCGCCGGGAGGGCGCGCCGGCGCCTGACCGGAGCGGTGTTCGCCGCGGCTGCCGCCCTGCTCGTGGCGACCGCGCCGAACGCGTCGGCCGCACCTGCCGCGGCCGCGAGCACCTCGGCCGAGACGCCGGACAACCACCAGATGGGCGCCTCTATCCGGGCGCACGAAGGAGGCGGCGCGCCGGTCGCGCCGGCGGCGGTCGAGGAGACGACGCCGGGCATCGACGTGAGCAGCTACCAAGGGGCGGTCGACTGGCAGTCCTACTGGAACCAGGGCAAGCGGTTCGCCTACGTGAAGGCGACCGAGGGCACCGGCTACCAGAACCCGGACTTCACCCAGCAGTACAACGGTTCCTACAACGTCGGCATGATCCGCGGCGCGTACCACTACGGCCGCCCGGACCTCTCCGGCGGCGCGGCGCAGGCCGACTACTTCGTCGCGCACGGAGGCGGCTGGTCCAACGACGGCAAGACCCTGCCCGGCACGCTCGACATCGAATGGGGGCCCAATTCGGCCTGCTACGGGCTGAGCCAGTCCGCGATGGTGTCGTGGATCAAGGCGTTCAGCGACGAGTACCACGCGAAGACGTCGCGCTGGCCGGTGATCTACACGGCGACCAGCTGGTGGACCCAGTGCACCGGCAACCAGGGCGACTTCAGCTCGACCAACCCGCTGTGGGTGGCGGCGTACTCGTCGTCGCCGGGAGCGCTGCCCTACAACTGGGGGTTCTACACCTTCTGGCAGTACACCTCGACGCCGCTCGACCAGGACTACTTCAGCGCGGGCATCGACCGGCTGAAGGTGCTGGCGACCGGCTGAGCCGGAGCCGTGCGGGAGTCCGGTCCGGCCGGGCTCCCGCACGGGGCCGTGCCCAGGGGCGGGCAGTCCGGTCGCGACTTTCGCGGCGGCAAGGACCGCCGCGGTGCCGACTGCGATCGTGTTGCGCGGTGCGAGGACTGCCGAGGGAATCGCGGAATATCGCCCGGTACAGGCCGGGTTCGGCTATCTCGGACCTGAAGACAGCGTGCGACGTTAAAGGTCGCCCAGCGCGCCCATGACCGCACTGACGATCCGCCGGGTCTGCGGCTGGCAGGCAGCCCAGGTCGTCAGGGGGACGTTCGGCTCGACAAGTTCGCTCCAGGCCCAGCCGGGCAGCAGGCGGTTCGCGCTGTGGCGGCTCAGCAGGACAGCGTCCGCCTCGACGGCTTCCGCGCAGGCCATCGCGTTCTCGCTGAACTGCGCGAACCGCCATTGCGGCGACACGCCGAGTCCTTGCGCCGCGGCGATCATCTGGTCGTATCCGGCCGCGACCTGGGCCCGTGCGTGCGCGAGCACCCGGACCTCGTCGAGGTCGCGCAACCGGCAGCGCGCGCGCCCGAAAAGCGCGTGCCCGGGCCGCATCGCGACCCCGAACGGATGCTCGAACAGCAACCGCCCCTGCAGCGTCGACGGCGGGTTCTGGTGGACCAGCCCGATGTCGATCCGCCCCTCGCGAAGCATCCGCAGCTGCTCGGTGCTGCTGGCGTCCAAAAACGACAAAGCCGCGTCCGGCACCTGACGGCGGATCTCGGCCAGCGCCGCGAGCACCCAGTCCTGCGGGATCCCCGGCGGCAGCGCGATCTCGACCTGCTCCTTGACCGGGGCCGCGGACCGTGTGACCTCCCGGGTCGCGTCGGCGAGCCGCAATAGCTGCCGCGCATGCTCGTGCAGCGCCCTGCCGGCCACCGTCGCCTGGACGCCGGTGGGCACCCGGTCGAACAACGGCGTCCCGAGTTCTCGCTCCAGCACGCGGATCTGCCGGGTCAGCGCGGGTTGCGACATCAGAAGCGACCCGGCCGCCCGGCTGATCGACCCCTCGGTGAAGACGGCGACGAAGTACCGCAGCTGACGCAGTTCCATACCCTGGGGTTATACCCGCTTCGTTTGCGCGACGTCGTCCGGCGGCGGACGCTGGGGCTGACGGAACCTCGACGCGGAAGGAGCCGCTGCCCCGATGAGCGAACGCCGAGTCCAGGTGCGCCGGGTCTACGACCCGCCCGAACCCGCCGACGGCACGCGGGTCCTGGTCGACCGGCTCTGGCCGCGCGGGCTGAGCAAAGACCGCGCGCACCTGGACGACTGGTTCAAGCAGATCTCCCCGTCCACGGAATTGCGCAAGTGGTACGCGCACGATCCGGACCGCTACGACGAATTCGCCGACCGCTACCGCGCGGAACTGGAAGAACCCGGACGCGCCGAAGCGCTGGACCAGTTGCGCGCACTCGCCGAGAAAGGCCCGCTCAGCCTGCTGACCGCGACCAAACGCAGCGACATCAGCGAAGCGGCGGTGCTGGCCGATCTGCTCCGCTCCTAGCCAAGGTCCCTGCCCGGCTCAGCGAACGCCCGGCCGTCGGCGCCGAGGAGTCCCGCCGGTTCAGGAAGCGCCGACCGGAATGCCGTTGCGCTCGGCATACCGGCTGCCCCACTCGTACAGCGCGGTCAGCGCCGGGCGCAGCTCGTCGCCTTCCGGAGTCAGCCGGTACTCCACCGTCGGCACCCGGCCGCCCACCTCGGTCCGGTTCACCAGACCGGCCGCGGCCAGCTCCCGCAGCTGCTCGGTCAGCACCTTCTCGGCGATCGACGGAATGGCCCGGCGCAACTGGCCGTAACGGTGCGGGCCTTCCTTGAGCCGCGCCAGGATCACCGGCTTCCATTTCCCGCCCATGACGTCGACGGCCAGTTCGACCGCACAGGAATAGCGCGCTTTCATTCCGCCATCATCGCCTGCCGCGGGTACGCACCGGCAAGTGCGTACTAGGCGGCCGGTCCGGCGCGTGCTTGGGTGACACGGTGATCATCGAGTACATCCGGTACCGCATTCCGGACGGCGAGCGCGCGGCTTTCGAAGCCGCCTACGCACGGGCGGCCACGTCGCTCGCCGCGGCGGAACAGTGCCACGACTACGAACTCGCCCGCGCCGCCGGCGAACCGGGCAGCTACATCCTGCGCATCGCCTGGACTTCGGCCGAGGCACACCTCCAGGGTTTCCGGGGCGGGCCTCGGTTCGCCGCGTTCCTCGCCGCGATCCGGCCCTATGCCGAGCACATCGAGGAGATGCGGCATTACGAACGCACTGGGGTGGCCGGTGCGGGCGGTGCGGTGCCGACGCTCTACGAGTGGGCAGGCGGATCAGCCGCGCTGGCCAGGCTGACCGAGGCGTTCTACGCGAAAGTGGCCGGGGACGACCTGCTCGCCGAGGTGTTCGCCGGGATGAGCCCCGAACATCCCGCGCACGTGGCGGTGTGGCTCGGCGAGGTGTTCGGCGGCCCGGCCGAGTACACCGCCCGCCACGGCGGGCACGAACACATGATCGCCAGGCACGCCGGCCGCGCGATCACCGAACCGCAGCGGCGCCGCTGGGTCTCGCTGCTGCTGGCCACCGCCGACGAGGCCGGGCTGCCCGCCGACCCGGAGTTCCGCGCCGCGCTGGCGGGATATCTCGAATGGGGCAGCAGGCTCGCGGTGGTGTTCTCCGCGCCGGGAGCCGGAGCGGCGGGCGATCAGCCGGTGCCCCGCTGGGGCTGGGGATCGGCTCCGCCCTGGAACGAACACTGACCTAGGCCACGGTCAGGTCCGCCGATGGCGGGCGACGCGGGACCCGGTCGGACAACCGGCGAATCGAGCGGCGCGTTCCGGGGTGCTGCCGTTTTTCCGGACTGGCGATCACGGCAGGTCCCGGCGGGGAGGTGCGCTTCGCCTGGACGCGGCAGTCAGCCCGGCGGCGATACCCGATCCGCCAAGGGCCTCCGCGGCGTCCGGCTCCGCCGAAGACGACGTCTTGCGCTGACGATTTCGGCCTTTCTCCGGTGCGGCTCGCGGCATAGGTGCCCGCGAATCGGGCAATAAGTGCACGCATCAGCTTTTGTTCCGTGGCCGAAACCAGTTCCGGCGAACGCTGCCCGGCAGGTCGCGTTCCCGCCCGACGGCGCGGGCGTTAATGCCCGACGAACGCGTTCAGCCGGGCAGCCGGTACTTCGTGCGCCAGTCGGTGATCCGGCCTTCCGCGGCGAATTCCGCGGCAGCCGCGACCGCGGTGACGAATCGTTCGTATCCGTGCTGCGCTTCGATGCGGCGGCCGTAGGCGTGGCTCGCCGACGCGATCGTCCCGCGGCCCGCGCGCAGGAACCACCGCCAGTCTATTCCGTGGTCGTGGGTCAGTTCCATGCGCGTGCGCGGGAGATTCGCGCACAGCCATTGGATGGCCGCGACGCATTCCTCCCCGTTCCGGTAGTCGACGGTGCCCAGGCCCAGCGACGCGTTGTTCGTGCCGAGGAGCCGCCACCTCGTCGCGTTCCCCGGGCCGCCGATCAGCTGGAACCGGGGAGTCCGACGTGGACTTCGAGCGCTTTTCATGTGTCGCAACCTCAGTCCGGCTCGGACGGCCGTCCGGTGACGAGCCGTCGCAGTCAGAAAGGACATCGCGGACGTGCCGCCGGAAAGTTACCGTCGACGGTTAAGCGGCGACGGCCACCCGGTGAACAGCGAGTGCGTGCGGGCATTCCACAGTAGACCGTCGGCGGGCGGGCGCCGCGGACGGTCACGCTGGAGATTCCTTTCGCCACTCCTGGCGATGACATCGCCCGTTCCCGCGCCGGTGTTTCGCGTGCGGAGCGGTTCGCGGCGAGTTCGACTGTTCGCCGCAATCGCGATTCGGGCGTTCGGCGGCACCCGAGGCGAGGTCATTGGGGCACTCTCGGTGTCCTTCGGGGCGCGAAAATCCCGCCCGGCGCGGCCGGGAACGGTATTTCGCGTCGTGGCAAAAGGGGAGGGAACCGCGGTGGCGTCTACTGTGGACTTCCGCGGCCGGGTGTTTCGGATATGGTTGGCGGAATGGCTGATCTGACGCTCACCGGCCTGCGGGTCGTGGTCGAGGTGGCCCGCACCGGGTCGTTCAGTGCTGCCGCGCACCGGCTCGGCTACACGCAATCGGCGGTGTCGCGGCAGATCGCGGCGAGCGAACGCGCTACGGGGACCGCGCTGTTCGAACGGCACGCGCGCGGAATCCGTCCCACCACGGCGGGAGAAGTGCTGATCCGGCACGCCGGGCGGGTTCTGGACAGCGTGAACGCGGCCGGAAAAGAGCTGGCCGGACTGCGCGACCGGCTGGCCGGACGGATCTCGGTCGGCGGATTTCCCGCCGCCTCGGCGGTTTTGCTGCCGCGGGCGGTCTCCCGGCTGCTGCGCGCGCATCCGGGCGTGGAAGTGCAGCTCGCCGAATCCGCGACGCCGGCGCAGCTGCAGTCGCTGCGCCGCGGCAGGCTCGAAGTCGCGGTGGCGGTGACCGGGGACGGGCTGCCGGAATACGATTTCGACAGCCTGCGCCGCACCGAATTGCGCACCGGAACCGGCTACGGCGTGGCGGTAGCGGAGTCGCATCCGTTCGCCGGGCGCAGCTGGGTCGAGCCGGACGAACTGGCCGAACAGCAGTGGATCGTCGGCGCGGGCAGTTCCCCGGAATTCGGGGCGTGGCCGGGGATCGCCGGGCCGTCGATCGCGTTCGCGGTGCGCGCGTGGCCGACGCGGTTGGGGCTGGTCGCGGCGGGCCTGGGCATTTCGCTGGTGCCCGGCTTCGCGGCGGATTCGCTGCCCGCCGACGTCCGGTGGATCCCGGTGCGCGACGAATGCGGCGGCCTGCGGCGCGCGCTGTGGGCGGTGACGGGGGATCAGCCGGAACCGGCCGCGGTGGCGATGGTGCGCGCGCTGGAGGAAGAGGCTCAGCGGTCGCTCCAGCCCCAGAGATAGCCGGGGCCTCGTCCGGTGGCTTGCGACGTCGAAATCGCTGCGGTAGAAGATCATCGGCCGGTCGTCGGGCGCGAGCACCCGGCCGGGCGCGGGCAATTCCGGTGTGCGCCACCGGGAATGCTCCCAATCCAGTGCTTCGAAGCGGAGGCCTCGGCGGGATCCGAAGCGACCGCAGAGATCGGCCTGCGGTTCGGCCAGCGCGTTGACGCATAACCACTCGCGGCGCATCTCCGGCGGAGTCGGTGCTTCGGCGGCTTGCCTGGCTTCGCCAGCAGAAGCTGCCGGGTGCCACCTGCTCTCTCGTTTACCGGGGCTTCCGGCCCGCGCATCTGACGGCTGGCTGGCTTCGGCGTGATCCCGCATCCGCGAGCAAGAGGTCAGCCAGGCCGGAACTGAGCCACAACGCGGCGCGGCGCGAACTCCGCGCCGTGCGCTACCACGAAGCAGGCGACGGGTCGCCGGTCCGTACTCGGGTCCCGGCGTCACCCGGATGGCAGAACTCCCGTGCGAATCTGCGTCGTTCACCGCCACCTGCCCCGCGATCGAGCGGCTGGGCGGCGCGGGCAACTGCATCGTCGGGGTGGCGGTCATCCTGCTGATGAAGCACGGCCGCAAACCAGCGCAGGGCGGGTTGGTCGAGGACGCGACCGCCCGGGTGCCCGTCGCGCAAGCCTGACGCCATACTGCGTCTCGTGGAGCAATCGGTGCGGACCGAAGACGGTCTCCGGCTTTGGGCGGCCCGGACAGGCGACGGCGAACCGGTCGTCTTCTGCCACGGCGGCCCCGGGCTATGGGACATGATGGCGGACGTCGCGGCCGACCTGTCGGCAGCCGCGACGGTCTGTCGCTGGGACCAGCGAGGATGCGGCCGGTCGCAGCGGCGGGGACCGTACTCGGTCGAGCGGACAATGGCGGACCTCGACGCGGTGCGGGCCCATTTCGGCTGGGACCGCGTCGCGCTGCTGGGCCATTCGTGGGGCGCGCAGCTGGCCTTGCGCTACACGCTGGCGCATCCGGAACGCGTGACGAAACTGGTTTACGTCTCTGGCACCGGAATCGACGACGACTCGACCTGGCACCCGGACTACCAGCGAAATCTCCGCACCGCACTCGGCGGGCACCTCGCGCGGTGGGAGTCGCTGCGGGACCGGTCACGCTCTGCGGAGGAGGATCGGGAGTACTGCGTCTTGCAATGGTCGGCCGACTTCGCCGACCGGGAGCACGCGTTGCGGCACGCCGAAGCCATGGCGGACCCGTGGTTCGGCGTGAATTTCGAGTGCAACGCAGCGCTCAACCGCGAAGGCAAGCTTTCGCCAGATCTGCGCGCCCAGTGCGAGACGCTGAAGGTACCGACCCTGATCGTGGACGGCTCCGCGGACATTCGCCCGCGCTGGGCCGTGGATTCACTGGAACAGGCGCTGCCGAGCGCCACGCGGGTACAACTGCCCGGTGCTGGTCATCTCCCCTGGGTGGAAGACCCGATGGGCTTTCATGCCGCAGTCAGCGGGTTCCTGGCTGGCCGGGGGTCGTGAGGGAAACCCTGGGGGAAATCAGATTCCGTGAAGGTTCCCCTCGCGGCCCCAACTGGTGCGGAGGCCGTCAAGGCGCGGCCGTTGGCTGCTTCGCCGGGAACCGCTTCCGCGTCGCCTCGTGCGCGGTCAGCGCGAGTTCCGCGCGCGGGACCCCGCGGATGATTCGGGTACCGGACGCTTCCCAGAGTCCGTTGTGGACAGTCAGTTCCAAGCGGGTTCGGCCGTGCGGAGCCGGACCATCGGGTACAGCTCCTGGGTGACCTGCCGCGCGGCGACCACGACCAGCGGCGCGACCCGCTCCAGCGCGGTGTTCTCGTCGCCGACCAAAGAGATCGCCGCTTCCGGCCCCTCCGGGCCTCGGATGGCAGCGGCGACACAAGCGATGTCGGAAAAGCATTCGCCGCGTTCGAAGGCGAGGCCGTTGCGGTCGCGGATCCGGCCGAGTTCGCGGTGCAGGGTCACCATGTCGCAGATCGTCCGGCTGGTCTGGCGGCCGAGCGACGGCATGACCCGGTCCTCGACCTGTTCGGCGGGGAGCCACGCGAGCATCGCCTTGCCGAGCGCGGTGCACTGTGCGGGCGCGCGACCGCCGACGCGCGACGGGACGGCCGCGGCGCACCGGCCGCCGAGCTTGTCGAGATACCGGACGTCAGCGCCGTCGAGGATCGCCAGGTGCGCGACCATCCCCGTGCGCAACTGCAGTTCGTGCAGCACGGCGGCGCTTGCCTCGCGCAGTTCGAGGTGATTGCCGCCAGTGCCGCCGAGATTCAGCGCGCGGGTGCCGAGCGCGTAGCCGAACGACGAATGCGACAGCCACTGCAGCCGCACGAGCTGGTCGAGGATGCGGTGCGCGGTCGAACGGGGGAGATGGGTCGTGCGCGCGACCTGTTCAAGGGTGAGCCGGGTGCTCGGCGCGTCGAAGGCGTCGAGGATCAGCGTCATCCGTTCGACCATCGACGGCGGCAGGCCGCGGTTCCGCGAGGCGTCCGCGGCGATGGGGTCCGTTTCGATCGCGGCAACCGGCATGCTGTGCTCCTCGCGGCCGAAGTGAAATCATTTCTAGTTTGGAACGTAACACGGCGGCTGCGTGCTGCGTCAACACACGGCGGGTCACGACTGCGGCACGGCTCCCGGTCGCTGAGAGGCCCACCCGCGCCGGTGCGGTGGCTGGGGTGCAGGGACATCGGTGTGGTGAGCGTCGCGAATCGTCATGCTGGACAACGGGTTCTACGACAAGGCAGCTTCCGGCTCGCCGGTGACGCTGGCCTGTCGCGCCGCACCAATGTCGCCGCGGCGTGGCGCGCGATGGACGAGGCGGTCGCCCGACGGCAACGGCCTGCGGATGGCCAACCCGGTCCAGCGGTTCTGGTGCGACGTGGGCCTGGCGCCCGCGATCCACGTGCCAGGTTCGGTGTTCCACGCGTCCGCGCTGACCGACCGCGACGTCGAGCCGCCGCCCGGCCCGATGCTCTCGATGATCTGAGGTCTCTTATTTCGCAAGGAGTTTCGCTGTGACCGAGATCCGCGGGCTCGACGGCGAGCAGCGCACCCGACCGGAAACCTCGCCGGGTGCGGTTCCTGGACGTCAACCAGCGCCACCACAGCATGGCGATCTGCCCGGTCCCGCGCGGCGAACCGCCGAGCCTGGCGCACCTGACGGTCGGTCGGCTCCCTCGACGCTCGGGCGGCACACCAACGAGCTACTGGGGAGACGACTGGTCCGCGGCGGAGCACCTGGCCGCCTTCACCCCGCCGAAATGACAGCGCGGTCTAGCGAGTGTTCTCACCGGCGCGAACGCTCACGAGCCCCGCGGCTTCTCCCAGACTGACACATGCTGCTCGCTCTCGTGGGTGAACGGCTCGCCCGTCCAGCTTTCCCACCGCGACCGCAGCCGCAGTCCCGCCAGCTGCGCCATCAAGTCCAGTTCGGCAGGCCACACGTACCGGAACGGAATCGCCCGGAACTCGCCCCGCCCGTCCGCCACCCGCGCGTGGTACGAACTCATCGACTGCGTCGAGACGTCGTAAAGATCGAACCCCCAGTGCGTCGGGCTCAGATCGAACGGCACGACAGTCTGCCCGGGCGGCAGCTTCCGCAGCTCCGGCACCCCGACCTCGATCACGAAACACCCGCCCGGTTCGAGATGTGCCGCGGCATTGCGGAAACAGGCCACCTGCGCGTCCTGAGATGTCAGGTTGCCGATCGTGTTGTACACCAGATATGCCACCGAAAAGGCCCCAGCGACCCGGGTTGTCGCGAAGTCGCCGATCGTGACGTCGATGGCGTCGCCGCCCGGTTTCGCGCGCAATTGCGCGGCCATCGCCGACGACAGGTCGATTCCCGACACCGGCACGCCCCGCGCGGCGAGCGGCAGCGCGATCCGGCCGGTGCCGATGCCCAGTTCCAGCGCCCGGCCGTCGTCGGCGAGCCCGGCCAGGACGTCGACCGCCGGGTTCACCGCTTCCGGCGAAAACATTTCAGCCGACGATTCGTCGTACCGCGCAGCGACACTTTCCCCGAAGTAGTCCTCCACTCCGGAGACGGTAACCGACCCGATCGCCGGCGCGCAGGTCATTTTCCAGCCTGTGCCACCAGATCGTCGACGGCCCGGGCGGCGAACGCCATCGCCGTGCCCAGCGGAATTCCCGGCCCCGGGTAGTACTGCCCGGTCATGGACGCCGCCGAATTGCCGACCGCGTAAAAACCTTTCACCACCGAGCCGTCCGCGCGCAGCACCCGCGCGTCCGGATCGGTCACCAGCCCGCCCTTCGTGCCCAAGTCCGACAGCACCAGCCGCGCCGCGCGGAACGGCGGGCGATCCAACGGCACCAGCACCGGATTCGCGAAATGCCGGGCGTATTCGTCCTCGCCACGGCCGAAATCCTCGTCGCGCCCGGCTTCGGCGAACGCGTTGAACCGGGCGACAGTCTCGGGCAGCTCCGGCGCGTCGATCAGTTTCGCCAGCTCCTCGAGGGTGTCCGCTTCCACCCAGGTCCCCGCCGCCAGATGGTCGTCCGGCCGCCCGCCGGGCAATGCGATGGCGGGCAACCGGCCGCCCTCACGACTGTCGAACACGATGTGCGATGGAATCCGCCGCGCAGGGTCCGCTGCCATCTCACGACCCATCTGGTCGTATGGCAGCGATTCGTTCGCGTACCGCCGCCCGTCGCGGTCGACGACAATTCCGCCGCGGAAGCCGAGAGTGAAGGACGCGCCGCCGTCCGGCATCGCGACCCCCGGGCACCACCAGCCCTCGTCCATCAGGTCGACCGCCGCGCCGAGCGCGATCGCCGCCTCGAGAACCTGGCCGCGGTTGGTCTCCGCGGGCGCCATCGACCAGGCCGCCGAGCCCGGCACTCCGGACTGTTCCCGGAAGCCTGCGTTCCGCTCGAACCCGCCCGCACCGACAAGCACGCCGTACGTCGCCCCGATCCGCTGCGGTCCGACGCCGACCACCCGGCCGTCCTCGACCACCAGCTCGTCGACCGGCGTCCCGGTGAATACGGTGCCGTTGCCGGTCGCGTCGAAAGCCAGCAGCAGCCGCCCGATCAGCGCCCGGCCGCCGTCCAGCGGAGCGTCCCGGTGCCCGCGGCCGGCGCGGTCGCGGTCCACCGGCGGACGCACCAGCTCCGCGCGGTCGCCCAGCTCGGAAAGTGGCAGGTCGACCGGCACGAACGACCGTCCGCCGGGAACCCGGCCCGGCCGGTCGAAGTAGTCCGGGAACGCCCGCCACTCGAACTCGAGCGCCGGATCCGCCTCCAGTGCCGCGACCAGCTCCGGTGCCTTCGCCAGGAACGCCTCCTGCCGCCCGGTCCGGTCCTCGCCGAGCAGCGCGCGCAGGTACTCGCGGGCGGCCTCGGTGGAATCGGCGACGCCGAAGCGCTGCTGGACTTGCGTGCCGGGCAGCCAGCAGGCCGCGCCGGAGTACGCCGACGTCCCGCCCAGCCGGTCCGCGCCCTCGACCACCGCGGTCCGCAACCCGGCCCGGGCGGCGAGGTACGCGCCGGTCAGCGCACCCGCTCCGGATCCGACTACCACCACGTCGAACTGGTCGTCGAAAGCCATGAGTCCTCCAAATCGTCGCGACCTGCCGAGCCAACCGCATCCGCGCCGCGCTGGGCCGCGGTCGTCCCACTGACCGGTAGCGGCGGCTCCCGATGGGAGGATCGTGGGCGAGAATGCCCTGATCACGAGCGGAGGAGTCGCGGTGCCGAGAGTCGCCGAGAACCGGGCGCCGGCCACGCCGAGTTCGCCCGCGCAGCAGGAGCGCTACCGGCGAATCCTGCGAGCGGCCGCGGACCACGGCACCGAGCACGGTCTCGACCGGATCCAGATGCTCGACGTTGCCCGGGACGCCGGCGTCGCCATCGCGACGCTTTATCGCTATTTCCCGTCGAAGACGGTCCTGTTCACCGCGCTGCTGCACAGCCAGGTCGAACAGCTGGACCGGGTCAGCGTCCCGGTCCAGCCCGGTCAGGAACCGGCTGAGGCGGTCGCACGCGTACTGGTCGACGCCGCGCGGCAGCTGCTGAAACGGCCTCGGCTGGCGCAGGCGATGCTGCAGTCGAACAACGCGACGGTCGCGGGGGAATCGCCGAATATGGCCGCGACGGTCGAGTTCGCTGAGTTGATCCTGCGCGTCGCCGGGGTGGCCGACGCCAGCGAGCACGACCGCCGTTTGGTCCGGCTGATCGAGCAGACCTGGTACGGCGTGCTGACCTCGCGGCTGAACGGGCACATCACCGCGGAGGAGGCGGAGGCGGACACAGTGCTGGCGTGCCGGTTGCTGCTGGCGGAACTGGGCCGGGGTGCGCGGTGACGGGGTTGCTGTGGTGTCGTGGTTTGGCGGGTTGATATCTCAGGTGGGATGGCGCTGTCTGGTATGTCAGCTGCTGGCATCGAGCTGGCTGGGCTGGGTCGGGTTGTGGGGTAGCGGGACTGCCGTGATGTCGTGGTTCGGCAGAGTGGTATCTCAGGCGGGCGCCAGTGACGCTGTCTGGCATGCCAGGTGCTCGCGCTGAGCAGTTCTGGGCCGGGTGCGGGGCGGCGGGACTGTTGTGGAGTTGTGGTTCGGTGAGCTGATATCTCAGGTGGGATGGCAGCGACGCTGTCTGGCCTGCAAGGTGCTTGCGTCGAGCTGGTTTTGGTCGGGCTTTGCGGTAGCGGGACTGTAGTGGCGTCGTGGTCCGGCGAGTTGGTATCTCAGGCGCGCGGCAGCGGCACTGCCTGGCATGTCAGGCGCTCGCCCCGAGCTGATCTAGGCCCGGCTGCACGTCTTCCAGGCAGCCGCGGTGCCGTGTCTGCCCCGGTGCGGTGAGATCTCAGCCAGAGGCATTGCGCGGCGGTCGAGTCCGGCCTTCCGGTCCTCCTCGCCCAACCGTTCTTCCCGAAGACCTCCCCGGACCGTAGGCCGCCCGGATCGTTTCTCCCGGTGACCGGGATGAACCAGTCACGCGCGGCGGAGTTCCCCGTAGCGTCGCGGCCGTTCCGGGAACCCCGCCTCAGGAGGCCGTCATGCCGCGCACTGTCGTCGTCACCGGAGCCAGTTCGGGGATCGGTGCGGCGCTCAGCAGCCTCCTCGCCGAGCGCGGCGATCAAGTCCTCGGCGTCGACCTCGCGGGCAGCACCGTCGACGCGGACCTCTCCGCTCCGCCCGGCCGGATCGCCGCCGCCGAGGAGGTCGGCAAGCGCACCGGGCACGTCGACGCGGTGATCACTTGCGCCGGAACGTCGAACCCTGGCGAGGCCATGGTCACGGTGAACTACTTCGGCAGCACCGAGTTCGTCGAAGCCCTCCAGCCGCTGCTCGCGAAGTCCGAAGCACCGCGCGTAGTCCTGGTCGGCTCGATCTCCGGCACCCAGCCGAACGACCCCGCGGTGGTCGACGCCTGCCTGCACGGTGACGAACAAGCTGCGTTGGCCGCCGCGCGCCAGGCGATCGCGGACAACCGCGCGTTCCAGCTGTACCCGTCCTCGAAGTCCGCGATCGCGCAGTGGGCGCGCCGGACGTCCGTTTCGGAAGGCTGGGCCGACGCAGGAATCGCGGTGAACGTGGTCGCGCCCGGTGCGGTGTTGACGCCGATGACCGACGAGCTGTTCGCCGACCCGAAGATGAAAGCCGTGATGGACAAAGCAGTCCCGATGCCGCTGCACGGTTACGCGGACGCGGAGGACGTCGCGCGAGTTCTGGCGTATTTCGCCGACGCCGCGACGACGCATATCACCGGCCAGGTCGTCTACGTCGACGGCGGTGCCGAGGCGACCCTCCGCCCGGCGGCGCATTACTGATGACGACTTACGCCGAAAACGTCCCGTTGTCGCCCGTCCCGAATGACGACGGCATTGACGCTGCTGTCGCGGCGGCCCGACGGGTGGTCAGCGCGCTCCTGCACGCGGGCGCGGACAGCGCCGCGCCGATGGCGGACATCGCCTGCGACCTCAACCGGATCGCTGACCAGCTCGAAGAACACGCGCCGGAGCGACAGGATCGGTTCGTCGGAATGTGGGCAGGGAGACCGCGCCACGATCCCGTCACTGGCCCGGAAAACGCGCTCGCGCCGCCGTTGCACCTGCACGGCCTGCCGGACGGATCGGTGACCGGCACGGTGACGCTCGGCCTGCCGTACCAGGGCCCGCCGGGCTGCGTGCACGGTGGGATTTCCGCGCTGCTGCTGGATCACGCGCTCGGCGTCGCCAACAGCTGGGGGCCCGGGCCGGACGGGATGACCGGCACGCTCAGCGTCCGCTACCACCGGACGACCCCGCTGTTCGAGGAGTTGACGATCCGCGCGCGGCAGCGATCCAGCGAGGGCCGCCGGATCCACACGACGGGCGAAATCCTCGCCGACGGTCAGGTCTGCGTTTCCGCGGACGGGATTTTCGTGGCGAAACACGTCGCGCGACCGGTTGCCCAAGACGAAGGAGGCCGATGAACAAGCTCGCGGGCCGGGTGGCCCTGGTGACCGGTGCCGGACAAGGCGTCGGCCAAGGAATCGCGCTGGCGCTGGCGGGGGAGGGCGCGTCGGTCGCCGTTCTCGGGCGTACGAGGAGCAAGCTGGACGAGACCTGCCGTCTTTTGCGGGAACGGGGTGCTTCCGCGGAACCGTTCGAGTGCGACGTCGCGGAGACCGCCTCGATTCCCGGGGTCGTCGACGAGGTCGTCTCGCGGTTCGGACGGCTGGACATTCTGGTCAATAATGCGTACTCCGGTGCTTTCGGCCCGTTGCTGGAAATGAGCGACGACGATTTCGTGCGCGGTTTCGAAACCGGCCCGTTCGCCGCGTTCGCGTTCATGAAGGCCGCCCACCCGCATTTGAAAGCGACCGGTGACGGGTCGATCGTCAACCTGGTCACCTCAGCGATGGTGCGCTGGGATCCCACGACCTACGGTGCTTACGCGGCCGCGAAACAAGCCTTGCGCTCGCTGTCGCGCACCGCCGCCGTGGAGTGGGCGCGCGACGGGATCCGGGTCAACGCGATCGCGCCGCATGCGTTGTCGCCCGGATTGAAATGGTGGACCGAGCACAATCCTGAAGAGGCCGCCGCATTCGTCTCGACCATTCCGATGGGCCGGATCGGCGAATGCGAGGAGGATATCGGCCGCGCTGTCGTCGCGTTGGTCGGCTCCGATCTGCGCTATCTGACCGGAGCCACCGTGCCGCTCGACGGCGGTCAAGCCTTCTTCGGCTGAGGAGGCAGCGCCGTGCCCGACCCGCCCTCGACACCGCCGCCATCCGTCGCGGCGACCTGTCCGCCCTGGGAGGCTGCCGAACAGGAGATCGTCCGCATCGAAGAGCCGGTGCCTCAGTAGCGGTAGCCGGACGATCCGCTGCCCGGCAGATTGGCCATGATCACGATGATCCCGATCGAGGTCAGGATCGCCCACATCACGACTATGGTGGCGATGACCAGCGCGTGCCGCCGGATCGCCGCGAGCTGTCCCAGGATCTCCAGGTTGATCCGGTTCGCGTAGTCCGTCGGTCCGTCTGTCTCAGACGCGTCCTTGAGCCGCTGAGCGACCGCGACGGGGCCGGTGAACGCGTCGGCGTGATAGCGAGGACGGGGTTTGACGTCGGTCATCGGCGATCTCCTCCGGCGAAGCTCGAACACGGATGCACAGGAGTCGCCGGGGCCGGCCGGAGCGTTACCGCGCTCAGGAGTTCCCCGCAGGTCAGCGAGCTCTCCCGGTCACCGAGATCGCCGGAGCGGGCCTCCCCTCCGTTTCCTACCGTGGCAAGGTGACTTCTACGACCCCCGCCCCGCCCGATCCGCTGGCTCCTGCGCGGCTAGGGCCGATGCGGTTGCGCAATCGCGTTGTTAAGGCGGCGACCTACGAGGGGCTCAGCCACCGCGGCCGGGTCAC
Source organism: Amycolatopsis sp. NPDC054798 (assembly GCF_053611505.1). Classification (NCBI taxonomy): domain Bacteria; kingdom Bacillati; phylum Actinomycetota; class Actinomycetes; order Pseudonocardiales; family Pseudonocardiaceae; genus Amycolatopsis; species Amycolatopsis sp. NPDC054798. The sequence continues at coordinate 17,244 of NZ_JBSHAM010000027.1, forward strand.
CCGGGATTTGGTCGATTTCCACGTCGGCTACGCGAAAGGCGGCGTCGGGATGACCACCGTCGCCTATTGCGCGGTCGCCAAGGAAGGCCGCACCGACCGGCATCAGATCTACTGGGCCGACGAAGCCCTGCCCGGTCTGCGCGTGCTCACCGACGCGGTGCACGCCGAGGGTGCGGCGATCTCGGCGCAGATCGGGCACGGCGGGCCGGTCGCGAACCCGAAGGGCAACGGCCTGCCCGCGCTCGCGCCGAGCCGGTATTTCCACAAGGCGACGCTCAGCTGCGCCCGGGAAATCGACCACGCGGGCATCGAACGCGTCAAACGCGCCCATGCCGAGGCGGCGAAACGCGCCATCGAATGCGGGTTCGACGCCGTCGAGGTCCATTTAGGACACAACTACCTGATCAGCTCGTTCCTGAGCCCGAAACTGAATCATCGCACCGACGAATACGGCGGCTCGCTGGAAAACCGCGCCCGGCTCGCGCGCGACACGATGCGCGCGGTGCGCGACGCGGTCGGTGACCGGATCGCGGTGATCGTGAAAATGAACATGGACGACGGCGTGCCTGGCGGTTTCTGGCTCGACGAGGCGATTCCGGTGGCGCAATGGCTCGAAGCCGACGGCACCTGCGACGCGCTCGAGATGACCGCGGGTTCGTCGCTGCTGAATCCGATGTACCTCTTCAAAGGCGACGCGCCGGTCCGCGAGTTCGCGGCGGTGATGCCGCAGCCGCTGAGGCTGGGCGTGCGGGCGGTCGGGAAGCATTTCCTCCGCGAATACCCTTACCGGGACGCGTTCTTGCTCGAAGACGCCCGCCAGATCCGGGCGGCGGTGAACCTGCCGATGGTGCTGCTCGGCGGGATCACCGGCCGCGCGTCGATGGAGCTGGCGATGCGCGAGGGATTCCAGTACGTCGCGATGGGCCGGGCTTTGCTGCGCGAGCCGGATCTGGTGAACCGGATCGCGGCCGAGCCGGGGACGCCGTCATTGTGCATCCACTGCAACAAGTGCATGCCGACGAACTTCACCGGGACGCGGTGCGTGCTGGTGGACCGGATTACGACCCGGGGTGCGGATTGGGGCCAGGTCGCGGGTTACGTGGGCTGAACAGCTCAGGTTTCGCGCGGAAAAAGTTCGATCGCCGACGTTGTCGACCAGGACGTCGATCAGGCCGTGGTCCGGGCGCAGTGCGGCGGCGGTGCTCCGGTGACGATGCTGACCCGTCGGATCACCGTCTGTGCCATGGAAAACCTTGTCGGCATCAACCTAGCACTTGTTTGGTAAGCTGAGTGCTCCCGGCGAGAAGGAGCAGCATGCCTGTCAGCTTCGACCTGACCGATCGCGTCGTCCTCGTCACGGGTGGCGCACGCGGAGTCGGCGACGGCATCGTGGCGACGTTCCTCGAAGCGGGCGCGCAGGTCGAGATCTGCGGGCGCACCGAACCCGAAACCCTCCGCGAGGTGGGCGGCCGCGAACCGCGGTTCACGCAGGTGGACGTGCGGGAGCCGGAGCAGGTGCAGAGGTGGCTGGAGGGGATCGGCGAGCGGCACGGGCGGCTCGACGTCGTGGTCAACAACGCGGGCGGCGCGCCGTTCGCGCAGTTCGCGGAGGCGTCGCCGCGGTTTCATCGCAAGATCAGCGATCTCAACTTCCTGGCCGCGGCGTACGTGCTGCACGCGGCGCATCCGCTCCTGCGAGCGACGCCTGGGGCGTCGGCGGTGAATGTCACGTCGATCTCGGCGCGGCGGCCCAGTCCGGGCACCGCGGTGTACGGGGCGGCGAAGGCGGCGCTGGAAAGTCTCACGACCAGTTTGGCGGTCGAGTGGGCGCCGCGGGTGCGGGTCAACGCGGTCAGTTGCGGATTGGTCGAGACGCCGGGTTCCGAGGATCACTACGGCGATCCTGCGCAGCGCGACGCGGTGGCCCGGACGATCCCGCGTGGACAGTTCGCGTCGCCGGCCGAGGTCGGCCAAGCGTGTTTGCTGCTCGCGTCGCCGCTCGCGAGCCACGTCAGCGGAGCAGTGCTCAATGTGGACGGAGGCGGCGAATGGCCCGCTTTCCTCCAGCACACCCCGAACTCCTGAGGAGGACCTTGCTGTGGCCGAAGCCGTGATCGTCTCCGCCGCCCGCTCGCCGATCGGGCGAGCGTACAAGGGCTCGCTCAAAGGCCTGCGGCCGGACGACCTCGCCGCGCAGATGGTCGAAGCCGCGCTGGCCGCGGTGCCGGAGGTCGGCCGGATCGACGATTTGATGCTCGGCTGTGCGCAACCGGCCGGGGAACAGGCGTACAACCTCGGCCGCATGGTAGCGCTGCGACTCGGCCTCGACGCGGTGCCTGGCACGACGGTGCACCGGTATTGCGCGTCTTCGCTGCAGACCACGCGGATGGCGATGCACGCGATCCGCGCTGGCGAGGGCGACGTGTTCGTGTCGGCGGGCGTCGAGTGTGTTTCGCGGTTCTCCCAAGGCAAGGCCGACGGGATGCCGGACACGAAGAACCCGCTGTACGCCGAGGCGATGGCTGTGACGGAGAAGCGCGCGGGTGGCGGTCTGCAGTGGACGGACCCGCGTAAGGACGGTGCGCTGCCGGACGTCTACATCGCAATGGGCGAGACGGCGGAGAATGTCGCTGACCATTGTGGAGTGTCCCGGGCGGATCAGGACGCGTTCGCGGTGCGCAGCCAGAACCTCGCCGAGGCGGCGGTGGAGTTCTGGCAGAAGGACATCACACCGGTGACTTTGCCGGATGGCACTGTGGTGTCCACAGACGACGGTCCGCGGGCGGACGTGACGCTGGAGAAGGTATCTCAACTCAAGCCGGTGTTCCGACCAGACGGGACGGTTACCGCGGCAAACTGCTGTCCGCTCAACGACGGTGCGGCAGCGCTCGTGGTGATGAGCGACGTCCGGGCGCGGGAGCTGGGTATTCGGCCATTGGCGCGGATCGTCGCTACCGGGGTGTCGGCGCTGAGTCCGGAGATCATGGGGCTCGGTCCGGTCGAGGCGAGCCAGCAGGCGCTGAGCCGGGCTGGACTGTCCGTTAAGGACATTGGGCTGGTGGAGATGAACGAAGCCTTCGCCGCGCAGGTGCTCCCGTGCGTTGACCAGTTGGGCCTCGACATCGACCGCGTCAACGTGCACGGCGGGGCGATCGCGTTGGGGCATCCGTTCGGCTCGACTGGTGCGCGGATGGCGACGACGCTGCTGCACGGCCTCCAGGAGAAGGACGCGACCTTCGGGCTGGAGACGATGTGCGCGGCGGGCGGGCAGGGGATGGCGATGGTGCTGGAGCGGCTCGCGTAATAGCTCGTGAGCGGCTGCTCCGGTTCTAACCGGCGTAGCCACTCACGACGTCAACCCAGCTCGCGCTTCACGATCTTCCCGCTGGCATTCCGCGGCAGCTCGGCAATCGCCACGAACTCGCGCGGCACCTTGAAGTTCGCCAGCCGCTCCCGGCAGTACTCGGTCAGCGCCGCCGGATCCAGCTCGACCCCCGCCCACAGCGTCACGTACGCGCGGCCCGCCGAGCCCATCCGTTCGTCGTCCACGCCGATCACGGCGGCCTCCACGACGTCCGGATGCGTGCTCAGCACGTTCTCCACCTCGGCCGGGTACACGTTGAACCCGCCCACGGTGTACATGTCTTTGAGTCGCCCGGTGATCTTGACGCAGCCGTGCTCGTCCAGCTGCCCGATGTCGCCGGTGTGCAGCCAGCCGTCGGCGTCGATCGCCGCCGCGGTCGCTTCCGGGTCGTCGAAGTAACCGAGCATCACGAACTCGCCCCGGATCAGGATCTCGCCGTCGGTGCCGACCGGCACGTCCTTGCCCTCGCCGTCGACCGTCCGGATCTCCAGGCCGGGCACCGCCGGGCCGGTCGTGTGCGCGACATGCCGCGGGTCTTCGTTCGGCCGCGACTGGGTGGCCACCACGCATTCGGTGAGTCCGTACGCCTGCGCGACCTGCTCGAAGCCGAGGATTTCCCGCATGTCCGAGAACAGGTTCTCCGGCACCGAGGCCGCGCCGGCGATCGCGAAGCGCAGCGACGACAGATCGAATTCTGCGCGGCGCGGGTGATTGATCAACGTGGTGAAGATGGTCGGCGCACCGGGCAGCACTGAGATCCCAGCCCGCTGGATCAGGTCCATCAACGCCACCGGGTCGAAGGTCGGCACCGGGTAGATCGTCGTGCCCGCGGTGATCGCCGCGACCACCCCGGCCTTGTACCCGAAGGAGTGAAAGAACGGGTTGACGATCGCGTATTTGTCGGCCGGGCTGAGCGACGCGCCCTTCGCCCACACCTCCGCGACGCCGATCGTCTGCCGGTGCGTGCTCATGACGCCCTTGGGCACGCCGGTGGTGCCCGAGGTGTACAAGATGTCCGCCACCGTAGAAGGCGTCACCGCGGATTCGTCGACGACCGGCGCTGAGTCCGCGTCGGCGAGGAATTCGTTCCACGGCAACGCAACGCCGTCCTCGCCGAGATCGATCACGGTGTGCAGCTGCGGCAGACCGGGAATAGCGCCGGAAGGGCCGGAACCGGCGCGCGCGGCGGCCTCGGTCAGCATCCCGAGATAGTCGTTGCCGAGGAATCCGTTGCACAGCACCAGCACCGAAGCACCGGACCGTTCCAGCACCACCCGGGCTTCCTCGCCGCGGTACCGGGTGTTGATCGGCACGAGCGCCGCGCCGAGACACTGCGCACCCAGGAACGTCAGGATGAATTCGACCCGGTTCGGCGACCACACCGCGACCCGGTCGCCGGAGCGGACGCCGACCGCGGCCAGCGCCCGGGAAACGGTGCGTACCCGCTCCCGCAATCCGGTCCAGGACAGCTGTGTCGTACCGTCGACCACAGCCGGGGCGCCGCCGTGGCGGCGGGCGGCTTCGTCGAGCAGTGCGGGCATCGTGCGAGGTGTCGACACGCGGGTCTCCTCACTGAACAAGTGCTTGTTCGGTAGCATAAGGGAAAGCAGCGGGCAGGAAGGGATCCATGCGATGACTCCGCGAACCGGCCGGGCTCCGGTCAAGAACGGCGGCACCCGGCGCGGAGAGCTGCTGGGCATCGCCGCGCAGCTGTTCGCGACCCGGGGCTACTCCCAGACCACCGTCCGCGACATCGCCGACGAGGCGGGCATCCTTTCCGGCAGCCTGTACCACCATTTCGCGTCCAAGGAGGACATGCTCCGCGAGATCCTCAAGGAGTTCATGGACGACCTGCTGGCCGCGTTCACCGAGATCGCCGGGAAGGACGGCACTCCGCGCGAGCAGTTCGACGCGCTGGTGCACACCGCTTTCGCGACGATTCACGAACGCCCGTTCGCGGTGGCGCTCTACCAGAACGAATCGGCCGTCGTCGGCAGCCTCGCCGATTTCGAATTCGTCGGGAAAACCTCGCTGAAGATCGAAAAACTGTGGCTCGGCGTGCTGCAGGCGGGCCGCGAGACCGGCGAATTCCGCGACGACCTCGAGGTGAGCCTGGCGTACCGGTTCATCCGGGACACCGTCTGGTCGTCGGTCCGCTGGTACAACCCGCGCGGAAAGCTCCGCCACGACGTCGTGGCGGAGCAGTACCTCGCGATGCTGTACGGCGGTTTGCTCGCTGGCTGAGCGGTTCAGGGCCGAGGCTCCTTGACCTCCCGCTCTCGGACCTCTCGATCCCGCGCGCCCTTCGGGTCGAGCACGGTGCGGATCAGCTCCAGTTCGTGCTCGTCCGGCGTCCGCGACACCCCGGCGTCGCTGAAGTCCAGCTCGAAGCCGGTGTTCGAGCGCACCTCGTCGGCGGTGACGCCCGGGTGCAGCGAACGCACCTTGAGCCGTCCGTCCTCGTCGTAGTCGAGCACCGCCAGGTCGGTCACCACCAGGCCGAGGTCGTGAAACCGCAGCGAGGTCGAGGGATGCGCGCGGGCCCGGTCGTTGCCGACGCCGGACACCACGTCGACCCGGTCGACGAACACCCGGCTCGAATGCCGGCTCACCCAGTAGTCGGTGCGATGGTTGACCGTGTTGCCCGGAGCCCCGCGCATGCCGATCAGCTGGCGTTTCGGCTTCCGCCAGTCGCCGATCAGCGAGATGTTCTGGTTGCCGAACCGGTCGAGCTGGCTCGCGCCCATCATCGAATGCCGCCGCCCGGTGTTGAGGATGTCGAAGATCCGGCCGAACGGGGCCCAGCCCTCGACGGTGCCGCCCGCCGCGGCGGTTTTGCCCAGCGGCGGCGGGTCTGCCATGAAATGGCATTCGCCGTCGGACAGCACAAGCTCGGGGGAGTGGGTGAGCCGGGCCAGCCGCGCGCTGATCGCCGGGACGGTGCCGACCGCGTGGGCCAGCACCTCGCCGGAACCGCGCCACGCGTCGGAGCACGCGGCGATGCAGACCTCGGCGCGGGTCGCGGGGGCACTCATGCGGACTCCTTCTCGGTCGCGCGGTGGAAGGCGCGCACTGCTTCGTGATAGCTGGCTTCGTCGCCGGTCAGGAAGGTTTCGCGGAAGCGCTGCCACGATTCCTCGTCCTGCGCGGACTGTGCGTAATGCCGCTGGAACGCTTCGTCGCGGCCGTAATCCGGGTCGCACGAGGTGAAGTGCGCGCCGTTCGGGGCCTCGATCACGCCGTTCACGAACATCCGGCTGATCAGCAGCGACGTCGACCGCTCAGTGGCGGTGAGGTCCTCAGTGTCCACGATCTTCTCGACGCTCAGCAGCGTCTTGTCCGACGCCATCGCGAACAGGTCGTCGAAGTACGGGTCCGGGCCGAGGAACTGGCCGTTGCCGAGGGTGTCGCTCCGGTTGAGGTGCAGCAGCGAGACGTCCGGGCGCACCGCGGGCACCGCGAGGTAGACGTCGTCGTCATAGGGCGACGCGACCGTGCGCAGCTCCGGGTTCATCAGCAGCACGTCGCTTTCCAGCCCGGCCCGGGTCGGCAGGAACGACAGCCGGTTCGCGCCCGCTCGGAGCGCGGCGACGAACATGCCCTCGTCGTACTCGGTCGTCTCGACCCGGCCGCCCTCGCGCGCGGCGCGGAAATGCGGGTCGAGCGGGATCGTGTCGAGCGAGACGAACCCGTAGATCACCCGGCGCACCTTGCCCGCCGCGCACAGCAGCCCGACCTCGGGCCCGCCGAAGGTGACCAGCGTCAGGTCGTCGACGTCGCTGCGCAGCAGTTCGCGCACCATCGCCATCGGCTTGCGCCGCGACCCCCATCCGCCGATCCCGACGGTCATTCCGGACCGGACGTACTCGGTGACGCCGTCCAGGGTCATGGACTTGCCGCCCATTCGTTCCTCCATTGTTTTTCCGCTCAGGCGGGCAGGTGCCCCGGTTCGGTGCCGCTTCGGAGCCGGGCCCGGTGTTCTCGCGCGTCGCCGAAGAGATGCGCCAGAGCGTGCGCTCGTTTGAAATAGAGCTGGGCGTCGTGCTCCCAGGTGATCGCGATTCCGCCGTGCAGCTGGACAGTTTCGGCCGCTACCGCGGTGAACGCCTCGCTGCACCAGGATTTCGCGTACGCCGCCTGCTGGACGACATCGTCACCGTTGCCGGCCGCGAACCCGGCCGCCCACGAGATCGAGCGGGCGGTTTCGACCCGCACCAGCATGTCCGCGACCCGGTGTTTCAACGCCTGGAACGAACCGAGCGGACGGCCGAACTGCTCGCGTTCCTTGAGATGCGCGACGGTCCGGTCCAAACAGGACTGTGCGCCGCCGACCTGCAGTGCGGTGCAAGCGATCGCGGCGATGGCGTGCAGCCGGGGGAGCGCCTCGGAGAAGTCGGCGGCGAGCAGGGTCGCGGGGGTGTCGCGGAATTCGGCCTTGGCGAACCTGAGGGTCTGGTCGACTGCCGGGGTCGTCTCAGCCGTCGCGGAGGTTTGGAACAGCGCGGGGCGTCCCTCTGCCATGGCAACTACGAGCAGGTGAGATGCCTGTGCGCCGTCCAGCACCAACGTCGCGGCGCCGTTCAGGGTCCCGGCGGAAGCGACCACGTCCGAACCGTCGGTTCGATGGCGTCCGGCACGGTCCGCCCAAGCCAGCGCGACGACCTCGCCCGCCGCGATGCCGGGGAGCAGTGCTGGCGCGTCTGCGGCCAGTAATGCTTGCGCGGCAAGCACTCCGGACCCCAGCAGTGGCGTCGGGGTCAGGCTCGCACCCAGTTCCTCCAGCACGACATGCGTTTCGAACAGGCTGAACCCAGCCCCGCCGTACTCCTCCGGAATGGCCAGCGCCGCGACGCCGATCTGCTCGCACAACGCGGACCACAGTTCGGTGTCGTACCCGGACGGCGAGTCGATCGCCGCCCGCAGATCGGTCTTCGCGGCTCGTCGCTGGACTAGCCCGCGGACGGCGGCGGCGAGTTCCCGCTGCTCGTCGGACAACGCGAAGTGCATCAGCGGCCCCTCATCAGGCTCTCCAGCACCCGCGCGCGGTGCGCGGCGGGCGTGCCCCAGCAGCCCACGAGCGCCCGGACGCGCAACAGCCACAGGCTCAGGTCGCATTCGAGCGTGTAGCCGATCGCGCCGTGCAGCTGCAGTCCGGTGCGCGCGGCGAGCTGGGCCGCGTCCGACGTCGCGACCTTCGCCGCCGAGATCGCGCGAGGGCTCGGTTCGCGGGCCGCGCCGAGCACCAGCGGGCGGGCGAAGTCGAGTGCCACGCGGACGTCTGCGGCGGCGTGTTTGAGCGCTTGGTACTCGCCGATCACGCGGCCGAATTGCCGTCGTTGGCCGAGATAGGCGACGGTGTCGGCCAGCATTCGCTCGCCGCAGCCCAGCAACTCCGCGGCGCAGGCGAGGCTGGCGAGATCGAGCGCTCCTTCGCGCTTTTCCGGGGAAAGCGGCTGAGCCTCGGCAGCGGCGGTGACCTCGAACAGGTGCCGGGAAGGATCGACCGATTCCAGCTTGCGGCCGATTTCCGCCCGAGACAAGGAATCGCCGACCACGAAGACGTCCGTCGCGACATCAGCGTCCAGCGCGTACGGAGTGTCCGGCGCGCTCGCGAAGGTCACCATGGCGTACCCGGAAGCCAGTGCGGACAGCAACGAAGCGTCCGTGAGCAGTGCGGGAGCTGCGGCGATCGACTCGATCACCGGACCCGGCACACCGTGATATCCCAGCCGTTCGAAGGCCACGATCAAATCGACCGGAGTCCCGCCGACGCCGCCGTGTTCCTCGGGTACGCCGAGCGCGGTGACGCCCAGCTCGGCCAGCTGCTTCCACAGCACCAGCCCGGATTCCGGCCGCTCGGCCGCCCAGGACCGGTTCACGCCGGGGACGTCGGCCGCGCCCAGCAAGGCGTCCAGCGCTTCGGCGAACGCGCGCTGTTCGGCGGACAGCCGGAACTTCATGCTTGTGCCTTCCTGCGGTCGCCGCGGGGGAGGCCGAGCAACCGTTCCGCGACGATGTTGCGCTGGATTTCGTTGGTGCCGGCGTAAATCGGGCCGCCGAGAGCGAACAGGTAGTCCTCCGTCCAGCGTCCGCGCAGCTCCTGGCCCGCGCCGAGCAGGTCCAGCGCCGTTTCGTGGATGCCGAGGTCGAGCCCGGTCCAGAAGAGCTTGTTGACGCTGCCCGCCGCGCCGACGTCGCCGCCGTTCTGCACGTGGTCGACGGTGTCCCAGGTGTAGAGCCGGTAAGCCTCGGCCTTGATCCACGCGTCGGCCACCCGGTCCCGCAGCTGCGGCGCTTCGGCGCCCCGCTCGGCCCAGAGGTCCAGCAGCCGGTCCGCCGCCGCGAGGAACCGGCCGGGCGAACGCAGCGACAGACCGCGCTCGTTGCCCGCCGTGCTCATCGCGACGCGCCAGCCGTCGCCGACGCCGCCGAGCACGTCCTGGTCAGGCACGAAGACGTCGTCGAAGAAGATTTCGGCGAATCCGCAGTCGCCGTCGAGTTGCGCGATCGGCCGGACGGTGACGCCGTCGGAGTCGAGCGGGAACAGGAAGTAGGTGAGGCCGCGGTGCCGTTCGGCGTCCGGATCGGAGCGGAACAGGCCGAAACCCCAGTCCGCGAAGGGGGCTCGGGAACTCCAGATCTTCTGTCCGTTGAGGACCCAGCCGCCGCGTTCGTCGTCGCGGACGGCGGTGCTGCGGATCCCGGCGAGGTCGCTGCCCGCCTCCGGTTCGGACCAGGCCTGCGCCCAGATCCGGGTGCCTTTGGCGGTGAGCGGAAGGTGCCGGCGGCGCTGGTCGTCGGTGCCGTGTTCGAAAATGATCGGGGCGAGCAGCGAGATGCCGTTCTGCGCGATCCGGGTCGGCGCGCCGCTGAGGTAGTACTCCTCTTCGAACAGCACCCACTCGGTCAGCGTCGCGTCGCGGCCGCCGTACTCGGCTGGCCAGGCGACCACGGACCATCGGCCTTCAGCGAGTTTCGCTTCCCATTCGCGGTGCGCGCGGGCACCGTCTTCGGTGTCCATCGACGGCAACGGGCCGGGGCTGTTTTCCGCCAGCCAGGCGCGGGCCTCCGCCCGGAACTCCTCTTCCGCGGCGGTGAATTCCGGGCTCATGACTCTCCCGCTGCCTTCTTGTTGGCCTTCGCCATCGAACGCGCGTCGAGTCCGGCGAGCGAATCGCTGTCCAGTTCGGCGTTGTGCGCGTGCGCGGCGTGGTGGAGGCCGAACACCGAGTCCATTCCGGACCGCATGCCCATCAGGTCTTCGGCCTGGTTGACCGCTTTCTTCGTGAGCGCGAGGCCGAGTTGCGGCATTTGCGCGATCCGCTCGGCGATGGCGAATGTCGCCTCTTCGAGTTCGGCGCGCGGCACGACGTGGTTGACCATGCCGAGCGCGTGCGCGCGGTCCGCGCCGAACCGGTCCCCGGTGTAGAGGAATTCCTTCGCCGCACGCGGGTTCATCACCCACGGATGCGCGAAGTACTCGACGCCAGGGATGCCCATCCGCACGACCGGGTCGGAGAAGAACGCGTCGTCGGAGGCCACGATGAAGTCGCACGACCAGGCGAGCATCAGGCCGCCCGCGATGCACGCGCCCTGCACCATCGCGATCACCGGCTTCGGAATCTCCCGCCACCGGCGGCACATGCCGAGATAGACCTCCGACTCGCGGGCGAACCGCGCATCGACGCCGGCCCGGTCGGTGTGGTCCCACCAGATGACCGCTTTGCGCTCGAAGCTCTGGTCGACGTCGCGGCCCGGGGTGCCGATGTCGTGCCCGGCGCAGAAATGCTTGCCGTTGCCCGCCAGCACGATCGCCTTGACGCCCGGATCGTCGACCGCCTTGGCGAACGCGGCGTCCAGCGCGTAGGTCATCTTCGAGTTCTGGGCGTTGCGGTACTGCGGCCGGTTCAGCGTGACGACCGCGACCGGACCGCGCACCTCGTACGTCACGACCTGTTCGTCGGTGCTTGCTTCGGTTCCGCTCAACGCGCATCACTCCTTCTCGGTTCGGCGGCGATGCTACCAAACAAGTGCTTGGTTTGGTAGCGTGGCGGGACCGGGCACCGGCGGACCAGGAGGACGGGTGGATCTTCGCTACACCCCCGAGGACGAGCAGTTCCGCGCCGAGGTGCGGGAGTGGCTGCGCGACCACCTCGCGGGCGAGTTCGCCGCGCTGAAGGGGCTCGGCGGATCCGGGCGCGAGCACGAGGCGCCGGAGGAGCGGCAGGCGTGGAACCAGCATCTGGCGGCGCACGGCTGGACGTGCCTGGGCTGGCCGGTCGAGTACGGCGGACGCGGGCTGAGCCTGCTGCGGCAGGTCATCTTCCACGAGGAGTACGCGCGGTCGAACGCGCCGGCGCGGGTCAACCACCTCGGCGAGGAGCTGCTCGGGCCGACGTTGATCGCACACGGCACGGACGAGCAGCGGCGCCGGTTCCTGCCGGGGATCGCCGGGGTCGCCGAGCTGTGGTGCCAGGGCTATTCCGAACCTGGTGCCGGGTCTGATCTGGCCGGGGTGCGGACGCGGGCCCAGCTGGAGGACGGCGAGTGGGTGATCGACGGGCAGAAGATCTGGACGTCGCTCGCTCAGCACGCGCAGTGGTGTTTCGCGGTGGTGCGGACCGAAGCCGGGTCTCGGCGGCACGCCGGGTTGTCGTATTTGCTGGTGCCGATGGATCAGGCCGGGGTCGAGGTTCGGCCGATCCGGCAGCTGACCGGGACCAGCGAGTTCAACGAGGTCTTTTTCGATCGCGCGCGGACTGAGGAATCGCTGGTGGTCGGCGCGCCCGGGGACGGGTGGCGGGTCGCGATGGCCACGCTCGGGTTCGAGCGCGGGGTGTCGACGATCGGGCAGCAGGTCGGGTTCGCCCGCGAGTTGGCGGGCATCGTCGCCACCGCGAAGGCGAATGGGCGTTATGACGATCCGGTGGTGCGGGATCGGCTGGCTCAGGCCGCGGTGGGTCTCGAAGTGCTTCGAGTGCATGCGTTGCGGACGTTGAGTGCGTATGAGGCAGGGTCGCAAGGGCCGGAGGCTTCGGTGTCGAAGCTGCTGTGGGCCCGGTGGCATCGGGAGCTGGGGGAGCTGGCGATGGACGTCCGCGGGGGATCCGCGCTGACCGCGGAGGGTTCTTATGACCTCGACGCTCAGCAGACGCTTTTCTTGTTCAGCCGGGCCGACACCATTTACGGCGGTTCCGATGAAATCCAGCGCAACATCATTGCCGAGCGGGTGCTCGGCCTGCCGAAGGAGCCGCGACTGTGAATGCCAAACCGGAACAGCCCGCGCCCGATTACGTGCCGGGGCACGGGTTGCTTGCCGAGCGCGTGGTCGTCGTCACCGCGGCCGCGGGGGCGGGGATCGGGGCGGCGGTCGCACGGCGGTGTCTCGAAGAGGGGGCTCGGGCGGTTGTCATCGGGGATACGCACGAGCGGCGGCTTGCCGAGGCGGATTCCAAGCTGGGGGCGGAGTTCGGCGCCGAGCGGGTCGTGTCGGTGGTGTGCGACGTGACCAAAGAGGACCAGGTCGCCGCGCTGCTGGATGCCGCTGAGCCGTTCGGCGGGGTCGAGGTCATGGTCAACAACGCCGGTCTCGGCGGTACGGCGTCGATTACCGAGATGACCGACGAGCAGTGGTCGCTGGTGCTGGACGTGACTTTGACCGGGACGTTCCGGTGCATCCGCGCGGCTTCCCGGCGGATGATCGCTCGCGGCACCCGCGGAGTGATCGTCAACAACGCTTCGGTGATCGGGTGGCGGGCGCAGGAAGGCCAGGCGCATTACGCGGCGGCCAAGGCCGGGGTGATGGCGCTGACCCGGTCGGCGGCGATGGACCTGGCACCGTCCGGGATCCGGGTCAATGCGGTGTCGCCTAGTTTGGCGATGCATCCGTTCCTGGAGAAGGTCACTACTGCCGAGCTGCTGGCCGAACTGAAGGGGCGAGAGGCGTTCGGCCGGGCTGCGGAGCCTTGGGAAGTCGCCAATGTGATGGTGTTTCTCGCTAGTGCGTATTCGTCTTATCTCACCGGTGAAGTCGTCTCGGTGAGCAGCCAGCATCCCTGATCCGGGAGGATTTCGTGCCTGAAGCATATGTGGTCGACGCGGTTCGCACTCCGGTGGGGCGCCGCGGTGGTTCGCTCGCCGGAGTGCATTCCGCTGATCTGGGAGCGCACGCGATCAAGGCGCTGGTGCAGCGGACCGGCATCGATCCCGGGGCGGTCGACGATGTCGTGTTCGGGTGCTGCGACACGATCGGATCGCAGGCCGGGGACATCGCTCGGACTGCTTGGCTGGTGGCCGGGTATCCGGAGCACGTGCCTGGGGTGACTATCGATCGGCAGTGCGGGTCCAGTCAGCAGGCGGTGCATTTCGCGGCGCAGGGGGTGATGTCCGGGACCGCGGATTTGATCGTGGCCGGGGGAGTGCAGAATATGTCGGCGATTCCGATTTCGTCGGCGATGGTGGTGGGGCAGCAGTTCGGGTTCAGCACGCCTTTTGCGGAGTCTCCTGGGTGGGTGGCTCGGTACGGGGATCAGGAAGTTTCGCAGTTCCGGTCGGCGCGGATGATCGCGGAGAAGTGGGGGCTTTCGCGGCTGGCTCTGGAGGAATTCGCGCTGGAGAGCCACCGCCGGGCGTTGGCGGCGATCGATTCCGGGCGGTTTGAGCGGGAGATTTCGCCGGTGGGATCGTTTTCTGTGGACGAAGGTCCTCGGCGGGACACGACGTTGGAGAAGATGGCTGGGCTCAAGCCGTTGGAGGAAGGAAGTCCGATCACGGCTGCGGTGGCGTCGCAGATCAGCGACGGGGCGGGGGCTTTGCTGATCGCTTCGGAGAAGGCGGTTCGGGAGCATGGGTTGACGCCGCGGGCTCGGGTGCATCACATCAGCGTGTATGGGGCGGATCCGGTGTGGATGTTGACTGCGCCTATTCCGGCTACTCAGCGGGCGTTGGAGAAGACTGGGTTGTCGGTGGGGGATATTGATTTGTTCGAGTGCAATGAGGCGTTCGCGCCGGTGGTTTTGGCTTGGATGCGGGAGGTGGGGGTGCCGCATGAGAAGGTCAATGTGAATGGGGGCGGGATTGCGCTGGGGCATCCGATCGGGGCTACTGGGGCGCGGTTGATGACTACGTTGGTGCATGAGCTGGAGCGGAGCGGGGGGCGGTTTGGGCTGCAGGTGATGTGCGAGGGGGGTGGGCAGGCTAATGTGACGGTGCTGGAGCGTCTTTAGCTTGCGAGGGGTGGGGCTGGGGCACCCCGAAGCTGGATTGTGACTACGCGCGGAAGGGCTTGTCAAGGCGGGAAAGCGTGCTTTGACAAGCCCTTCCGCGCGTGTGGGGGCTTCGTATCGGGGTGCAGGGCGGGGGCTGGCTGCCTGGGGTTGGCGGGGTTTGGCGGCGGTGGTTTGTGAAGGGGGCTGACGCCCCCCGGGGATGTGAAATTGGGTGCGTGGGGCGCGCCCCCAATGTGGCGTTGGGTGCGTGGGATGCACCCAATGTGGCATTGGGTGCGTCGGCGGCGGGCGGGCCGCGTGAAAGGGGTTCCTTCCCGGACTCAGATTTCCGGAAGGAGCCCTTCACGCACCGTTGAAGGTCGTGAGGGGAACCCTGGGGGAATCAGGGGCGGTGAAGGGGCCCTCACGGAACGCGGTTCAGTCCAGCAGGGCGGCTGTCGCCTTCAATCGTTCCTCTGCGCTGGTGACGATCCGGGTCACCAGTTCCGCGCAGCTCGGCAGGTCTTCGATCACGCCGACTACCTGCCCGGCGGCGAGCATCCCGGCCCGGGTGTCGCCTTCGACCAGGCCTGCTTTGAGGAGCATGGGGGTGTTCGCGGCCAGCATCGTCTGCGTCCACGAGCGGTCGCTGCCGCGTTTCATGCGCAGGCCGTCGGAGAGCAGGGAGGGCCAGGATTGGCCGCTGAGCCGTTTGAAGTCCGTTGTCCGGCGCAGGGTTCGCGCCATTCGCTGCACGAAGCCTTCCTTCGTGAGGCCTTCGATGAACGGGGTGCGCAGCAGCCGGTGCGGCATGCCGTCGGCCTTCGTGGTGACGACGGTGCCGTCCAGGCCGAAACCCAGGTACGTTTGCTTGATTTCGTCGGGAACCGCGCTGTCGCTGGTGAGCAGGAAACGCGTGCCCATGCCGATTCCTGCCGCGCCGTATGACAAAGCAGCGGCGAGGCCGCGGCCGTCGAAGAAGCCTCCAGCGGCGACTACTGGGATATCAACTGCGTCCAGTACAGATGGCAGCAGCAGGGTGGTGGCGGTCGGGCCGGTGTGGCCGCCGCCTTCGCCGCCTTGCATCATCACCAGGTCCGCGCCCCACGAGGCGACTTTTTCGGCGTGCCGCGCGGCGCCGACGGTCGGCATCACGACCAGGCCGTGGTCTTTCAGGCAGGCGATCAGGTCTTTCTTCGGGGCCAGGGCGAAGGACGCGACTTTGACGCCGTGCCGGATCAGCAGTTCGGCTCGTTCGGCGGCGTCGCCGGCGTCGGCGCGCAGGTTTACGCCGAAGGGGTGGTCCGTGCGCTGTTTGACTTCCTTGATGGCGTGGTCCAGCTCGTCATAGGTCATCGTCGCGGAGGCGAGGATGCCCAGGGCGCCGGCGTTGGCGGTCGCGGACACCAGGCGGGGGCCGGCGACCCAGCCCATGCCGGTCTGCACGATCGGGTGGGTTACGCCGGTCAGCTCGGTGAGCGGGGTGCGGAGAGGCACGGGTCTCCTCGGAGGGGGTCAGTCGTTCGTCGGGCGGCCGGTGGCGACGAAAGCGTCGCGGTGTTCGTCGGCGGCTCCGATGAGGTTGAGTTCGAAGGTGTAGCCCTGTTCGTAACGGTAACTGCGGTTGACGTCGATCGGATCGATGCCGTTCAGCGCGGCTTTCGCGGCGCGGATGACGCGCGGGTCTTTCGCGGCCACCTCGGCGGCCAGGGCGAGTGCGGCGTCGTACAGGTCTGCGGCGGGTACGGTTTCCAGTACTGAGCCGTGCTGTACCAGGTCGTTCGCTGTGATGGTGCGGCTGGTGAAGTACAGCGTGCGCATCAGGTGCTGGGGGACCAGGCGAGCGAGGTGAGTCGCCGCGCCGAGGGCGCCGCGGTCCACCTCGGGGACGCCGAAGTACGCGTCGTCGGCGGCGATGATCGTGTCGCAGTTGCCGACCAGGCCGACGCCGCCGCCGAGGCAGAAGCCGTTCACCGCGGCGATCACCGGCACGGCGCATTCGTAGATCGCCTTGAAAGCCAGGTAACAGCCGCGGTTCGCGCCGACGAGGGCGTCGAATCCGGTGGTGCGCTGCATTTCCTTGATGTCGACCCCGGCGTTGAAGCCGCGGCCCTCGGCGCGGAGCAGGACGACGTGCACCGCCGGGTCCTCGCCCGCCTCCCGCACGGTTTCGGCGAGACGGAACCATCCGGCGACCGGCAGGGCGTTCACCGGCGGGTAGTCCATGGTGACCACGAAGGTGCCGTTGTCGTGGAGCTGCGTGGAAATCGTCACGTGCGTTCCTAACCTAGCGATTGCTTGGTAGCCTAACACTTGCTTGGTTTACGGGGAACCGCCTCGCCTGCCGACGAACGGAGATGATGTGAGCGGGATCTTGGAAGGCCGGGTCGCGATCGTGACCGGGGCCGGCCGCGGGCTCGGGCGCGAGCACGCGCTGGAACTCGCCCGCCAAGGCGCGCGTGTCGTGGTGAACGACCTCGGCACGTCGGGTGCGGGCGAAGGGGCGTCCGACGGTCCGGCCGGGGAAGTGGTCGACGCGATCCGCGCGCTGGGCGGCGAAGCGGTGGCCAACGGCGCGGACGTCGCGGACTTCGCGGCGACGGAAGCGTTGGTGCGGCAGGCAGTCGAGGAGTTCGGCGGGCTGGACATCGTCGTGAACAACGCCGGTTTCGTGCGGGACCGGATGATCGTGACGACCAGCGAGCAGGAGTGGGACGCGGTCGTCGCGGTGCACCTCAAGGGGCATTTCGCTCTGATGCACCACGCCGCGGGGTACTGGCGCGCGGAGGCGAAAGCTGGTCGCACCCGGGCGGCGCGGATCGTCAACACCACCTCCGGCGCCGGGCTTCAGGGCAGCATCGGCCAGGGCAGCTACAGCGCCGCCAAAGCCGGGATCGCGGCGTTGACGCTGGTCGGAGCGGCGGAACTCGGGCGGTACGGCATCACGGTGAACGCGCTGGCCCCGGCCGCGCGCACGCGGATGACCGAGGGTCCGTTCGCGGACAAGATGGCCGCGCCGGACGACGGGTTCGACGTGATGCACCCGGGCAATGTGTCGCCGATCGTCGCGTGGCTGGCCAGCGAGGACGCCGCGGACGTCACCGGCCGCGTGATCGAGGTCGAGGGCGGCCGGATCTGCGTGGAGAACGGCTGGAGCCACGGCCCGTCCCGCGAGCTGGACCGGCGCTGGACCGCCGCCGAAGTCGGCCCGGTCGTGCGCGAACTGCTGAGCGAAGCACCCGCGCCCGAACCGGTTTACGGGGCGCAGTGAACAGCCCCGCCGACTGGAAGGGCCGCGTCCTCGGCGAGCGCACTGTCGCCTACGCCGACCGCGACCCGATCCTCTACGCGCTCGCCATCGGCGCCCGGCCGGACGAACTCGACTTGGTGTTCGAGGACCGGTTGCGGGTGCTGCCGCCGTTCGCGCTGACGCTCGCCCAATGGGCCCCCGACGTCCTCGGCTCGGCTGGAGCGTTCGAGGTCGGCAATGCGGTGCACGGTTCGCAACAGTTGCGGGTCCTGAAGCCGCTTCCGCCCGAGGGTGAGATCTCCATGCAGGCCCGGGTTCCGGAGGTGTGGGACAAGGGCAGTGCGGCGGTGTACGAGGTGGCCGTCGAATCGGATTACTTTGTCGCGACGTGGTCGTTGTTCTGTCCTGGCATCGGCGGTTTCGGCGGCGAACGCGGCCCCGGCCGTCCGTCTTCTTTGGACAATCCGGAGTGGACTGCCCCGTTGTCCACTGCGGACAATCAGGCCGTGCTCTACCGGCTGCTGGGGGACCGGCACCACATTCACGTCGACCCCGCGGCAGCGGCCGGAATCGGCCAGCCGCGCCCGATCCTGCACGGTCTGGCCACCCTCGGCGCGGGGGCGCTGGTCGCGGCCCGGCAGGTCGGCGCGCATCCGGCGGACTTGACGTTGCTCGAAGGACGCTTCGCCGCTCCGGTGTTCCCGGGCGAGCAATTGCAGGTGGAGGGCTGGTCCGACGGCGGGCTTCGGATCACGTCGGAACGCGGTCCGGTGGTCGACGGCGGGCGGGTCCGCTTCGGATAGCGGAATGCCCGCGCTGACCATCCGATGACCACTACAGGAGGCGACCGATGACCGAGCGGGACGACATCATCGCGCGGCTGACCGCGCCGGGCGCGGAGTTCGAGATCCGGGCGGAGCCGGTCTTGGGCCGTCCGGCGAGGGTGTTCGCGCGGCGGCATCGGTGCCTGACCGAATTGCTGGCGGCCTCGCGCGAGTTCGGGGACCGGGAGTATCTGGTCACTGTGGACAGCCGGCTCACTTTCGCCGAGCACTACGACCAGGTCGCCGCACTCGCCTCGGTGCTGCGCACCGAATACGGCGTCGGACGCGGGGACCGGGTCGCGTTGTGCGCCGCGAACTGTCCGGAGTGGATAGTCGGGTTCTGGGCGGCGGTGTCGCTCGGCGCGATCGCGGTCGGGATGAACTCGATGTGGGCCGCACCGGAGGTCGCGCACGGCCTCGGCTTGACCACGCCGAAGGTGGTGCTGACCGACGCCGCTCGGAAACCGCTGGTCGCGGACCGGTGTCCAGTGCTGGAGTTCGGCAGCGTTCATTACCGGGAACTCCTTGGCCGTCACCAGGGCGCTCGGGTGAAGCCGGACCCGGTCGACGAGGACGACCCGGCCGTCGTCCTCTTCACGAGCGGCACTTCCGGCCGCCCGAAGGGGGCGACGCACTCGCATCGCAACGTGCTCGCCGCGGTCTGGTTCCATCTGTTCAACGACGCGCTCGCGGCCGAGTCCGGCTATCCCGCGCGGGACCGCCGGTTCCTGCTGGCGACGCCGTTGTTCCACATCGCCGCCCTGCACAACCTCGCCGTCGTGCGGCTCGCCGTCGGCGACACTGCTGTTCTGCACCAAGGGAAATTCGACATCCACCGGGTGCTGGACCTCGTGCAAACCGAGCGGATCACCAACTGGGGAGCGGTCCCGACCATGCTTTCGCGGCTGGTCGAAGCCGATCTCTCCGGCTACGATCTCAGCACGCTCAAGGCAGTTTCGGTCAGCAGTGCGCCGTCGACCGCCGAGCTGAAAGACCGGCTGCGGACCGCGCTGCCCGGCGCGGGTGCCTCGCTGAGCACGAACTACGGCCTGACCGAGTCGTCCACCGCGGCCACCCTCGCGACCCCCGCCGAACTCCTCGCCGACCCGGACACCGCTGGCCGTCCCGTGCCGAACATGGAAGTGCAGATCCGCGACATCGAAGGCCGTCCGGCTCCCGACGGCACGGACGGCGAGATCCACCTTCGCGGTCCGCAAGTGATGCTCGGCTACTTCAACGATCCGGAGGCGACGGCAGCGGCGTTCACTGAGGACGGCTGGTTCCGGACCGGCGACCTCGGCCAGCTGCGCGACGGCGCGCTGACCGTGCTGAGCAGGCGCAGCGACCTGATCCTGCGCGGGGCGGAGAACATTTACCCGGCGGAGGTGGAAGAACAGCTCGCCGGGCATCCGGCCGTCGCAGAGTGCATTGTGGCCGGGCTGCCGGATTCGGACTACGGGCAGATCGTCGCCGCGAAGGTGGTGGTTCGTCCGGGGTCCGAGGTGGACGCTGACGGCCTGCGTGGTTATCTCGCCGACCGGCTCGCTCGGTACAAGGTGCCGACGACTTGGTTTTTGACCCGGGACCCGTTGCCGCGCAACGCGACTGGGAAGGTGGTCCGGCCGTTGGTGCGGTGGGAGTAGGGATCTCCGGTGCCGCACTCGGGTGCTCGCGGCCGGCCGCTGACCAGAGGAGGAGCCGATGGACACATTCGCGGAAGTCGTCCGGTCCCGGCGCGGAGACGAGCACGAGGGGCTGCGGTTCGAGGGCCGAAGCTGGACCTGGGCCGAAATCGTCCGCGAGGCAGCCGTGCGGGCTTCGCTGCTGCGGACCTTCGAACCAGGACCTGGCCGGACGCAGCGGCACGTCGGGGTGCTGCTGCAGAACCTGCCGGATTTCGTCTTCTGGATCCTCGCCGCCGCGGTGACCGGCGACGTCCTGGTCGGCGTCAACTCCACCCGCCGGGGCGCGGAGCTGGCGGCGGACATCAACCACGCAGACGTCGACGTGCTGCTCGCCGAACCCTTGTACGGCAAGGAAGTCGCGAGCCTGGACCTGACGTCCGTCCGGCGGGTCCTGGACGTGGAGTCGGCGGAGTACCAGGACCTGCTGGCCGCGCACGCGGACGCGGACCTGCCCGCATACCTCCCGGATCCGGCGGCGATCTTCCTGCTGCTGTTCAGCTCCGGCTCGACGGGCACGCCCAAGGCGGTGATCTGCAGCAACGGCCGCCTCGGCCGGTTGACCGGCGCGCTGGCCGAGCGCGTCTCGCTGCACCGCGATTCGGTCACCTATCTGTGCCTGCCGATGTTCCACGGCCACGCGATCATGATGAACCTCGCCGCGGCGGCCAAGGCCGGGGCGACGATCGTGCTGGTGCGGAAGTTCTCCGCGGCGCAGTTCGTCCCGGACTTGCGCGTGCACGGCGTCACCTACTTCAACTACGTCGGCCGCGTGCTGAGTTACGTCCTCGCGCAGCCGGAGCAGCCCACTGACGCCGACAACCGGCTGGAGGTCGCCTTCGGCTCGGAAGCCGCGCCGGGCGAATCTGCCGAATTCCGCCGTCGATTCGGCTGCGAAGTGCGGGAAGGCTACGGCTCCAGCGAAGGCGGAATCCGCATCGTGCCGGACCCGGACGCGCCGCCGAACGCGCTGGGCCGTCCCGCTCCCGGAATGCGCGCGGAAATCCGCGACCAGCGCAACCGGGAATGCCCGCCCGCCGAATTCGACGAGAACGGGTTGCTGCTGAACGCCGAGGAAGCGACCGGCGAGATCGTCGCGGTGGGCCGAGGGAAAACGTTCGAGGGCTACTACCGCAACCCGGCTGCCATGGCCGAACGGCTGAAGTTCGGCGGCGAAGACTTCTGGACCGGCGACCTCGGCTACCGCGACCGCGACGGCTGGCTCTACTTCGCGGGCCGGACGGCGGACTGGCTCCGCGTGGACGGCGAGAACTTCGGCACCGCCCCGGTCGAGCGGATCCTGGGCCGGTACCCGGCGTTCGCGGCGGTGCACTGCTACGGCGTGGCCGATCCGAAAACCGGGGATCTGCTCATGGCGTCCGTCGTGCTGGCTGAGGATGCCGTGTTCGATCCGGTGGATTTCGCCGAATTCCTTGCCACGCAACCGGATCTCGGTACGAAATGGCGGCCGTCGTTCGTCCGGGTCCTCGACGAGGTTCCGGTGACCGGCAGCGGCAAAGCCGACAAGGCGCCGTTGCGCGCGCGGGGCTGGGAGGGCGGCCGGGTCTGGTACGCACCGGACCGGACCAGCCCGTACCGGCTGCTCACCGAGGAGGATCGGCGGCGGCTGCGGGCGGAATTCGTCGCGCAGGGCCGGGAAAACGCGCTGCCGGCGGCGACCCGGAGCTGATCACCGCGGCGGGAGCCCCCGGGAAAGCGCGGCGAACACGTCGCGCAGCGTCGCCGGGACCGTCTTCTCCAGGCTCTCGTCCAGGAACCGGTTCAGCACCGTGGTCATCGCCGCGATCGCGACGTCGGACACCAGCTGCGGATACAGCTCGCCGACGCGAGTGCCGGTGCGTTCGGCGATCGCTTCGACCAGGGCACCGGTCTCCACCCGCGCCAGGGCGGTGCGCATCTCCGGTGTCGCGCTCCACGCCTGCACCGCGCTGAGCTGGTCGGACGCGGGTTGTCCGTACGGGACCCCGTCGGCACGCAACGGCTCGATGAGCGCTTCGGCGAGCGCGGTCCACAGCGGTTCGTCCACCGGACGTTTCCGGAGCAGATCCGCGCTGAGCCGGATCCGGTGCTCCTGCCGGTAGGCGACCGCGTCGTATTTCGTGGCGAAGTAGTTGCTGAACGTCCGGAGCGACACCCCGGCGCGCTCGGCGATGTCCTCGCGGACAACGTTGTCTGGACCTCTCTCGTACATCAGCGCCACAGCGGCGTCGCTCAGGGCTTTGCGCGTGTCGAGCTTCTTGCGCTCTCGCAAGCCGAGCGGTCGTTGGTCAGCCATGCCGACCACGGTATCCAATTGCGCACCGCATTCGCCGGACCGACCGGTTTCGTTATGGACGCGCGCCGCGCAGGAACTGTTCGACGGCGGTCTCCACGAGCCCGTCGAGCAATTCCGGCGGTACGAGGTCGCCGTTGACGAGCGTCGCGATTCCTTGCAGCGTCGCGAACAGCACGACCCCGATCCGCTGCGGCGGCCCGTCCTGCAGCGCGCCCTGTTCCTGGCCTTCGACGATCAGGCCGTTCATCAGCCCGAACGGCGCTTCGGCGGCCTGCACGATCCGTGCCGCGCCGGGGCGATGCTTGCTGGTGTACATCAGTTCGAGCAGCGCCGAGTTCTCAGTGGCGAAGCGCGTGTACGCGGTTGCTGCGGCGCGTACGCGGCCCGGGAAGTCGTCGGCGGTCTTCAACGACGCGCGCAACGCGTTGTCCAGGCGGGCGAAACCGGCTTCGGCGAGGGCGTCGAGCAACGCTTGCCGATCCGGGAAGTGCCGCCGCGGCGCGGCGTGGCTGACGCCGATCTCCCTGGCGAGGTCGCGCAGCGACAGCTGGTCGGCCCCGTGTGCGCGCAACCCGCGTTCGGCCGCGTCGAGCAAGGCGGTGCGGAGGCTGCCGTGGTGGTAGGGGCGGTCGTCGGGCTGGTCGGGCACCCGGTCAGTCTAGCAGCATGTTTCCGTTGACAACATTGTTGTCGATGCCTACTTTGGAGGCATGGACCCCATCGCGGAAAACCAGACCGGCCGCACCGCCGTGATCACCGGTGCGAACAGCGGATTGGGCCGGGCGACAGCCATGGCTCTGGCCGCCAAGGGCGCGCGGGTGGTGCTCGCGGTGCGCAACCCGCGCAGCGGCCGCGAAGTCGCCGACGAATTGCCCGGGGACGCCGAAGTCCGCCAGCTCGATCTCGCCGACCTGGCGTCGATCCGCGCGTTCGCCGCGGAGTTCACCGAGCCGATCGACCTGCTGATCAACAACGCCGGCATCATGATCCCGCCGCTGTCGCGCACCGCGGACGGCTTCGAATCGCAGTTCGGGACCAATCACCTCGGCCATTTCGCGCTCACGAACCTGCTTCTGCGGCAGATCCGGGGCCGGGTGGTGACGGTTTCGTCGAACGGGCACCGGGTGGGCTCGATCGATTTCGCCGACCTGAACTGGGAACGCCGTCCGTACCGGGCGACGGCGGCCTACGGGCAGTCGAAACTCGCGAATCTGTTGTTCACCGCGGAACTTCAGCGTCGGCTGACCGAAGCCGGTTCCTCCGTGCTCGCGACCGCCGCGCATCCCGGCTTCGCGGCGACGAACCTGTTGAAAGTCGAGCGGCCGGTGCTCTCCTCGCTGGCGAAATTCGGTACCCGCCTGTTCGCGCAAACCTCCGAGGAAGGCGCCCGGCCGACGCTGTACGCCGCGCTAGCGGACATTCCGGGAAACAGCTACGCGGGCCCGCACGGTTTCTTGCAGAATCGCGGCGAACCGAAACTGGTCGGCCGGTCGGCGAAAGCGCGTGACCTCGAAACTGCCCGTCGCTTGTGGACAGTCTCCGAAGAACTGACGGGAGTGCGTTTCCCGCTGGCCGTATCGGCCTGATTCCTTATCGCGCGCTGGTTTCGGCCAGGAACGCGGTCAGCTTCTTGGCCAGAAGTTCCGGCTGGTCCTCGGGAATCAACGTGCCGCTGTCGGGGATTTCGGCCAACCGTCCGTCCGGGAACAGTTCGGCGAGCCGGCGTCCGTGGTCGGCGGGCATCATCCGGTCTTTGCCCGCCCAGACGACCAGCACCGGCCGGTCGAAGGACCGCAGCCGCTCGGTCCAGGCGAGCAATTCTCGCCGCGGCGGGCTTCCGGTGGCGAATTTGACCATGTCCCGGCGGATTTCCTTGTCCCGCAACGCCGGGCCGAACCAGCCTTCGAGAATGTCGTCCGGGATCCGGCTTTCGCACATCCCGCCGTACGCGGCTTTGGCGTGCCGGTAGAACGACGTACGGGTGAGTTGGGCGTGCAGCGACGGTCCGCCGGGGAGCCGGAGCAGATTCACCGCCAGTCGCGCGGGTTTGGGCGGGAAGTTGTCGAAGGCCTCGCAGGCGACCAGCGCGAGCCGCCCGACCCGGGCGACGTGCTCGGCCGGGGCCATCCCGTCGGCGACGAGGAATTGGCCGCCGCCCCAGTCGTTGAGGACGAGTGTCGCGTCGTGCAGGTCGAGTGCGGCGAGGAATTCGCCGAGCAGCCGGGCGAGGCCGAACTGCGTGAGGTCCGCGCCGGGCCGCATCGGCGCGAGGTGGGCGCCGAGCGGCAGCGTGGGCAGGAGGCAGCGGTAGCCGTCGAGCAGCGGGACGACCTTGCGCCATTGCGTGCCGGACATCGGGAAACCGTGGCCGAACACCAGCGCCGGGCCGGAGCCGCCGGTGTCGGTGTAGTCGATCGGCCCGGCGGACAGTTCCACGCGCGGCATCGGACCTCCTTCGGGTCGTGCGACTAGAGCGATCGCTCTAGTCGCGACATTAGGCCGGTCCGGGCGGGCCGGTCAAGCCGGAAGATCTCCGGTACGCGGCTGCGGCGAGGCCCGGTTCACTTCCCGCTGAAGACCACGCGGTTTCCGTCCGGGTCGGCGAGCGGCAGAATGCGCGCGCCGCCGCCCGGCTGCGGTCCGTCGTGGACGGCCCCGGCCTTCGTCGCGTGCGCCGCGGCGGCGTCGAGATCCGTTTCCTCGAAGACGACCGTCGACCGTCCGGCTCGTTCGGGTTCGGACCACACCTGGAGCCCGAACGTGTCGCCGAGGTGCCATTCCAGCAGTCCGGGCATCGGCCGGGCATCGGGGCCGCGGTCGAACAGGGCGGTGTACCACTTCTCGGCCCGCGCGAGATCGGAGACGGTGCACTGGGCGAGTACTCGGCGAATCATGGCGGCCCTTTCGGAGTGATTGTCATCTGCAAGCGCTTCCAGGGGACCATGAGTGCTAGCGAAATGCAAGCACTTCGCGACGAATGGGCAGCCGGTAGCTGGTCAGCGGCGTATTATGAGCAAAAGCTCACCATTGCGGAGGAGTCTCGCGATGCCGGGAAAGCGCCTGCGGCCGCGCAAGGAACCCCAGCAGGTGCGCGGCGAGCTGACCCGGCAGCGGATTCTCGCGGCAGCCGCTCAGGTTTTCGCCGAGCTGGGTTACGCCGCGGGCACCACGAACCGCATCGCGGAGCGGGCGCGGGTGTCGATCGGATCGCTGTACCAGTACTACCCGAACAAGGACGCGATCCTCGTCGCGTTGACGTCCCGGCATCTCGCCGCGGGCGAGGAAACCCTGCGCCGCCAACGGGAAACCGCCGGGCCGCCGGAGACGCTGGACGGCGCGCTCCGGGAACTCGTGCACGCGGCGATCCAGAACCACCGCGACGATCCGCAGCTGTTGCGCGTGATGGCCGAGCAGGCTCCGCGCTCCGCGGAACTGCTGGAACAGGTCGCCCGGTACGAGGAGGAGCAGATCGCGGAGGTGCGCGGTCTGCTCGAACGGAGCCCGGAGGCGCAGGTGTCCAATGTGGACATGGCGGCGCGGCTCATCGTCCACACCGTGGAACTGCTCGTGCACAAGCTGATCGCCGGGCCGCGGCCGCTCGATCTCCCCGCTTTCGAGGACGAGCTGGTCGCCATGGTGACCCGGTACGCGACAGCGGGCTCCGAGCGGAGCAGCGGGTTGGGCCGTTGAGTCGGCGGCCGCCGCGGAGGCGTTTGTCAAGTGGCGGACATCACTGCGGACCTCGTGATCGATCCGGCGATCGATTCCGCGGCCGCGTCCTGGACGCCGAAAGCCTGGAACCAGCGAGGCGGGGGACCCGGCCGCCGCGACCGCCCGCGGCTATGACCGTGCTCTCTTCCCGTTCGCCGGCGAAAAAGGGCCTCCGGTTGGCTGCCGGAGCCGGGGCGGCATGGGAGTATCCAGCGCATCTGTACCTGAAGCGGGCGAAGTCGGACCAGGTGGCGACCCAAAACGCCGTCAGGCCCGGCCGGCGGATCTTCCGCGAACGAAGCGGGAAGGAGACAGCATGCTGATCGGGGTGCTCAAGGAGGCCCAGCCGGGGGAGACGCGCGTCGCGGCGACCCCGGAGACGGTGGGCAAGCTGCGCGGGCTGGGTTACGAGGTGACGGTCGAGCCGGGAGCGGGGCTGGCGTCCGGATTCTTCGACGAGGCCTTCGCGGACGCTGGTGCGGCGGTCGGGCCGATCGCGGACGCGGACATTGTCTTCGGGGTGAACGCGCCGTCTTCGGAGCAGCTCGACGCGGTGAAGTCGGGCGGGACGGTGGTGAGCCTGCTGGCTCCGGCGTTGAAGCCGGAACTGGTGGAGGACCTGGCGAAGCGGCCGATCACGGCGCTGGCGATGGACGCGGTGCCCCGGATCAGCCGGGCGCAGTCGCTGGACGTGCTGTCCTCGATGGCGAACATCGCCGGATACCGGGCCGTGGTGGAGGCGGCGCACACGTTCGGGCGGTTCTTCACCGGGCAGGTGACCGCGGCGGGGAAGGTCAACCCGGCGAAGGTGCTGGTCGTGGGCGCGGGGGTGGCCGGGCTGGCGGCGATCGGCGCGGCGGGGAGCCTCGGGGCGATCGTGCGGGCAACGGACCCGCGGCCGGAGGTCGCCGATCAGGTGAAGAGCCTGGGCGGGGAATATCTGTCCATCGAGGACCCGAACGCGGAGGTTTCCGCGACGGGTTACGCCAAGGAGATGGGCGACGACTACAAGGCGCGCGAGAAGGAGCTGTACGCGGCGCAGTGTCGTGAGGTGGACATCATCGTGACGACGGCGTTGATCCCGGGGCGTCCGGCGCCGCGGATCATCACCGGCGAGATGGTCGCGTCGATGAAGGCCGGTTCGGTCATTGTGGACATGGCCGCGGCGAACGGCGGCAACGTCGAGGGCTCGGTCGCGGGCGAGAAGGTCGTCACCGAGAACGGCGTGACGATTCTCGGGTACACCGATCTCGCCGGACGGCTTCCGGCGCAGGCGTCCCAGCTGTACGGGACGAACCTGGTGAACCTGATGAAGCTGATGACGCCGGAGAAGGACGGCCAGCTGGTCGTGGACTTCGAGGACGTGGTGGTCCGGTCGATCACCGTCGTGAAGGGCGGCGAGCTGACGTGGCCGCCACCGCCGGTGCAAGTCTCGGCCGCACCGCAGAAACCCGCGGCAGCGCCGGAGAAGAAGGAGGAACCGGAGAAACAGCCGATGTCCTCGGGGCGCCGGCTGGGGATCGTGCTCGGGATCGCTGCGGTGTTCTTGTTGCTGGCGGCGCTGGCCCCGGCGGCATTGCTGCCGCATCTGACGGTGTTCGCGCTGGCGATCGTGATCGGGTACTACGTGATCGGGCACGTGCACCACGCGCTGCACACGCCGTTGATGTCGGTGACGAACGCGATTTCCGGGATCATCGTGGTCGGTGCTCTGCTGAATCTGGTCAGCGGCAACACAGTGGTAGTCGTGCTGGCGGCGGTGGCGACGCTGCTGGCGACGATCAACATCTTCGGCGGCTTCGCGGTGACACGCCGGATGCTCGCCATGTTCTCCCGCAGCTGACCCGAGAGGCCTCCTTCAGATGACTGTGCACACTGCGAGCCAGGCCGCCTACATCGTGGCCGGGCTGTTGTTCATTCTCGCGCTGGCCGGGCTTTCCCGGCACGAAACCGCGCGAGTCGGAAACTATTTCGGCATCGCCGGGATGGTCGTCGCGCTGATCGCGACCATCGCGCAGGCGGTGTCCGGGGAGATCACCGGGACGTCGATCGCGCTGATGATCGTCGCGATGGTGATCGGGGCCGGGATCGGGCTGCGGCGCGCGGCGGTGGTCGAGATGACCGGGATGCCCGAGCTGATCGCCCTGCTGCATTCGTTCGTCGGTCTCGCCGCGGTTCTGGTGGGCTGGAACGGCTACCTGCAAGTCGAATCCGACCCCTCCGGCGGGGAAGCCCGGCACCTGGATGCGCTGGGGACGTTGGGGATCCACCATGCCGAGGTGTTCATCGGGGTCTTCATCGGAGCGGTGACGTTCACCGGGTCGATCGTGGCGAACCTGAAGCTGTCGGCGAAGATGAAGTCCGCGCCGCTGATGCTGCCCGGCAAGAACTTCCTGAACCTCGGCGCGCTGGTGCTGTTCGTGGCGTTCACCGCGTGGTTCGTGGTCAGCCCCGCGCTGTGGCTGCTGGTCGTCGTCACGGTTCTCGCGCTGGCGCTGGGGTGGCATCTGGTCGCGTCGATCGGCGGCGGGGACATGCCGGTGGTCGTGTCCATGCTGAACTCCTATTCCGGCTGGGCCGCGGCAGCGTCGGGGTTCCTGCTGGAGAACGACCTGCTGATCATCACCGGCGCGCTGGTCGGTTCCTCCGGTGCGTACCTGTCCTACATCATGTGCAAGGCGATGAACCGGTCGTTCATCTCGGTGATCGCGGGCGGTTTCGGGATCGAGGCCGGGCCGAGCGGGGACAAGGATTACGGCGAGCACCGGGAAATCACCGCCGAGGGCGCGGCGGAACTGCTCACGGCCGCGTCGCGCGTGATCATCACGCCGGGGTACGGAATGGCGGTCGCGCAGGCGCAGTACGGGGTGGCTGAACTGACGCGGAAACTGCGCGACAAGGGCATCGAGGTCCGCTTCGGCATCCACCCCGTCGCCGGACGCCTGCCCGGCCACATGAACGTGCTCCTCGCCGAGGCCAAGGTGCCCTACGACATCGTGCTGGAGCTGGACGAGATCAACGACGATTTCGCCGATACCGACGTGGTTTTGGTGATCGGCGCGAACGACACCGTCAACCCCGCCGCGGCCGAGGACCCGGGCAGCCCGATCGCGGGCATGCCGGTGCTGACCGTGTGGGAAGCGGAGAACGTCGTGGTGTTCAAGCGTTCCATGGCGTCGGGGTACGCGGGCGTGCAGAACCCGCTGTTCTTCCGGGAAAACTCGGCGATGCTCTTCGGCGACGCCAAGGACCGGGTCAACGACATCCTCTCCGCGCTGTGAACCAGGAGAAACGCATGAAAGCCGTACACATCAAGGATCTCGAAGGCCCGTCGACCGTTTCCGTCGTCGAGGCCGACGCTCCCGCGCGCGCCGGCGACCAGGTGCTGATCGACGTGCACGCGGCCGGGGTGGCGTTCCCGGACCTGCTGCAGACTCGCGGGCTGTACCAGGTGAAGCCGGAGCTGCCGTTCATCCCGGGCGCGGAGGTCGCCGGGGTCGTGGCGGAGGCCCCGGAGGGCGCGGCGGTCAAGGCCGGGGACCGGGTGGCGGCGCTGCCGTTCCTGGGCGGGTTCGCCGAGCAGGTCGCGTGCGCGGCCGACGCGGTGTTCCCGATCCCGGACGAACTCGGCTTCGACCAGGCGGCGGCGATTCCGTTCAACTACCTGACCGCGCATTTCGCGCTGTGCCGGCGCGGCCGGATGACGGCCGGGGAAACCGTGCTGGTGCACGGAGCCGCCGGCGGGGTCGGAACGGCGGTCATCCAGGTCGCGAAGGCGTTCGGCGCGGGCAAGGTGCTCGGCGTGGTTTCGACGCCGGAGAAGGGCGAAGCGGCGGTCGCGGCCGGCGCGGACGAATACGTGCTGGCGGACGGCTTCAAGGACGCGGTGAAAGCGGCGACCGGCGGCCGCGGCGTCGACGTGATCGCGGACGTCGTCGGCGGCGACCGGTTCACCGATTCGCTGCGCTGCCTGGCCGCGGACGGGCGGATGCTGGTCATCGGGTTCACCGGCGGGGCGATCCCCGAGGTGAAGGTGAACCGGTTGCTGCTCAACAACTTGGACGTCGTGGGCGTCGGATGGGGCGCGTACGCGCTGCCGCGGCCGGGCTACCTGCAAGGGCAGTGGGCGGAGCTGCTGCCGAAGCTGGCGGACGGGGCGATTGTCCCGCCGCTGGGCGGAAGCTACTCGCTGGCGGAGGTTCGGGAGGCTTTGGAGGCCATCGAAAACCGGAAGGCGATGGGGAAGCTCATCCTCACTGTGCGTCCATAGCGGACTGCTCGGGTGCGAGGTCCTGAGTGCCGACGGCGGCCAGCAGCTCCAGCTGGTCGAGTGCGGCGCTGCCGGGAGGTGCGGTGAACCACAGGAGGCGCTGGCCGCCGTCCTCGCTGAGCAGGTTCATGCAGTCGAGTTCGAGGACGCCGAGCGCCGGGTGCACGAGCCGTTTGCGGTCCGTGCGCCGGACGGCGACCTCGCGCCGCTCCCACAGCTGCGCGAATTCGCCGCTGCGGGCGCGGAGCGTCGTGAGCAAGTCGTCGGCCAGGGCGTCGCGGCCGCGTTTGGCGATCGCGGCGCGCAGGTCGGCGACGAAGACGCGCGACTGGTGTTCGTGTTCGTCCGGGTGGTACCGCTCGCGCGCGGCGGGGTCGGTGAACCACTGGTAGACGAAGCTGGCCTTGATGCCGTCGCCGGGCGCCGGGGCGCCGAGCAGTGCCTCGGCGAGCCGGTTCTGCACGAGCGGGACGCTGAGGTCGGTCATCACCTGCGCCGGTGTCGCGGGCAGCTGTTCGAGGAGGTTGAGCAGGGCGGGCTGGACGTGCGCGTTGCCGCTCGACGCCGGCGGCAGCGGACGGCCCGCCAGGTGGTAGAGGTGGTCGCGTTCGTCGCTGGTCAGCCGCAGCGCGCGGGCCAGCGCGGCGAGCATCTGCTCGGACGGCTGGGCGCCGCGGCCCTGTTCCAGCTGGACGTAGTAGTCCACCGAAGCGCGGGCCAGCACGGCGACCTCGTCGCGGCGCAACCCGGCCACCCGGCGGCGCGGCCCGGCGGAAAGGCCGACGTCCGCCGGGCTGATCCGGTCGCGCCGCGACTTGAGGTAGACGCCTAGTTCGCGCAGGTCCATGCCGCCACTATGCCTCCGTGCGGCGGGCCGCAGCCAGGCGTCGTCAGCACCACCTACGCGATTTCCAGCAGGACCTTGCCCCTGGCGTGGCCTTCGGCGAGGTAGGCGAGCGCCTGCGCGCCGTCCGCCAGCGGGAAGGTGCGGTCGACGAGGACTTCGAGTTCTGCCACTTTCGCGAGCCGGGCCGCGTCCGAGGTGTGGAACACGAACTCGGCCCCCTCCGCTGGGGCGGGAGTGGTCACGAGCAGCCCGCCCGGCTTGAGCACCTGCCGCGAGCGGATTCCGACTTCCCCGCCGACGGTGTCGAGCACGACGTCGATTCCGCGGAGCTGGCTTTCGAAGGCGACTTGACGGTAGTCGAGGACGGAGTCGGCGCCGAGCTTCTCCGCGATAGCGACACCTGAACCGGAGGCGGTCGCGACGACCCGCGCGCCGAGCCGCCGGGCGATCTGGACCGCGAAACTGCCGACACCTCCGGCTGCGCCGTGCACGAGGACTGTCTGTCCAGACTGGACGTTCGCGACTTCAACCAGCGCCTGCCACGCGGTCGCGGCGGCGGTCGGGAGGCCTGCCGCGTCGGTCAGGCTGGTGTGCGACGGAGCGGGGGCCAGGTGTGCTGCGTCGATCACGATCTTTTCGGCGAAAGCGCCGCCGTTGACGGGATCGAGGCGGCCGATGACCGGGTCGCCGACCTGCCAGCCGGGGCCTGCTGTCGCGACGCGGCCGGAGAAATCGGTGCCCAGGATGTAGGGGAGGGCGGAGGGGAAGTAGTCGTGCATCGCGCCGGAGGCGATTTTGAGGTCGAGCGGGTTGAGTGCCGCCGCCACGACGTCGACGGCGACTTGGTCTGGTCCAGGGGTGGGGGTGGGGAGGTCGGCGAGGGTGGCTTCGGTGCCGAAAGCGGTGATGTGCAGGGCTTTCACGGGGTGCTCCAGTCCGGTCGGGGGTCTGGTGCCAGGATGCGGCTGCTGGAGCGGGGGAGCTAGGCGGCGGTTGTCCTGGTGACGGCGTCGCTACCCAGGAGAAGCAAGAGCGGCTGCGGTCTGGACCGGCAAGCGAGCGCCGCGTTCGAACGCTTCGGCGAAGCCAGAGCCGAGAACTGCTTGCGCCGCTTCGGTAATCCGGTCCACGTCGCCCCGCTCGGCAGCCGGGAGCGGTGCGTCGACACTACGCCGCGCCGCGTCGGCGGCCCCGAGCAACAGCGCAGCGGACCCGGGATCCACGGTGCCCGCCAACCCCTCCAACGACAGCGCGAAAGCTCGCGGCTCACCAAGCACCCGCGCGTACTCCAACCCCCGCAGGTGATATCTCCTCGCCTGAACCGCATCTCCCCGAAGCTCGGCGATGAAACCGAGTTCCGCGTACAGCAAATGGTCGCCCGCCGTCGAGGACAGATCGCGGTATTCGTCGCGAATCCGGGTCAGGTGGCGCTCGGCGGCGTCGAGGTCGCCGGAGCGGCGGGCACCCAGTGCGAGGCCCATTTCGGCGTGGATCCGGCCGTAGGCGTAACCGTGGGCGGCCGCGATGCCGAGGGCTTGTTCATGCAGTTCGCGGGCTCGCTGCCAGTCGCGTTCCAGCAACGCCAGGCGGCCAAGACCGGACAGTCGCGCGGACACTTCCGCTTGCAAGTCCAGTTCGCGCGCGATGGCGAGTCCTTCGTGCTGGCGGCGCGCGGCTTCGGCGTAGTCGCCCTTGATTTCGGCGAGCGCGGCCAGCGGCGGGATGGTCTGCATCTCGCCCCAGCGGTCGCCGAGGCGGCGGAAGAGCCCGGCACTGCGCAGGCCGTCCCGGTCGAGTCCGGCGAGATCGCCGCGGACCAGGCTGAGCATCGAGCGCAGGGCGAGCGCCGCGGCGACGCCCCATTCGTCGTTCTCGGCGGTCGCCAGGGAGAGGGCGCGCGCGTTCATTTCGTGGCTGGCGGCGAGGTCGCCGACACTGAACAGGCTGTAGGCGCGCAGCCACCGCGCACGAACGCTGTCCGGGGAATCGGACGGGGCCGGGCCGCCGGTCAGCAGGGCGAACGATCCATTGAGGACAGTGAGTTCCGGATCCGGTGCGGCGACCCGCGAAACGGCTGACAGCATCCGGTGGCCTTCGGTGAGCCTGCCTCGCAGCAGCCACCACCAGGACAGTGCTTTCGCGAGCCGCACCGCTTCGCTGGGCGACCGGCAGATCGCCTCGTCCAGTGCCGCGCGCAGGTTGCCTGCTTCGACGTCGAGCCGGGTCAGCCAATTCCGCTGTTCGGTGCCGTGAAGCTGGGCGTTCTCGGCGATTTCCAGGTAATGGCGCAGATGCCGGGTGCGCGTGGCAACGGGATCAGCCAGCCGCTCGACGGCGTACGCGGCAACGGTTTCCAGCAGCCGGTACCGAATTCCGGTCGATGCGTGCGCGACGGTCACCAGCGAGCGGTCGACCAGCCGGAGCACGAGATCGAGCACGTCGCCGTCTCCCGCGCAGACGGCTTCGGCGGCGGCGAGATCGAAACTGTCGCGGTGGACGGCCAGCCTGCTCAAGACGATCCGCTCCGGCTCGCTGAGCAACTCCCAGCTCCAGTCGAGCACCGCGCGCAAGGTCTGCTGCCGCGCCGGAGCGCCGCGCGACCCCCGGGTCAGGACGGTGAACCGGTCGTTGAGCCGGGCGGCCAGTTCCCGCACGCCCAAGCCGCGCACGCGGGTGGCCGCCAGTTCCAGGGCGAGCGGAAGACCGTCGAGGCGGCGGCAGATCTCGGTGATCGCGTCGGCATCGCCCGCGAAATCCGGGGCGGAGGCGGCGGCGCGTTCGGTGAACAGCCGCGCGGCGTCCTCGGGCGAGAGCGGTTCGACGGGGAACACGGCTTCGCCCGGCAGTCCGAGCGGTTCCTGGCTGGTGGCGAGGATGCGCAGGTCCCGAGTGTGGCGGAGGAGTGTTTCGGCGAGTTCGGCGGCGGCTTCGACGACGTGCTCGCAGTTGTCCAGGACGAGCAGCGTCCGCCGGTCGCGCAGGGCTGTCGCGAGTCGTTGGACTGGGGAGGCAGGGGTGGCCGAGTCACGGATTCCGAGTACCGCGGCGACCGTTTCGGCGAGTTCGGCGGCGGAGCCGCGCACGCCCGCGAACTCGACCAGCCACGCACCGTCCGGGAACTCGCCTGAAGCTCGTGAGTGAGCACTCACGACCCCCGCCGCGGCCACTGCCAGCCGGGATTTGCCGACCCCGCCCGGCCCGGTCAGCGTCACCAATCGGGCCGGAAGCCCGGCCAGCCGCGCGAGCGCCTCCTCCCGGCCGATCAACGGCGTCAGCGGACGGGGGAGGTTGCCGCGCGGTTCGGCCGCCAATCCGGGGTCCTGCCGGAGCAGCGATTCGTACAGCGCGCGCAGTTCCGGGCTCGGGTCGACGCCCAGCTCCTCGGCGAGCCGGGTGCGGAGATCCGTGTAGGAGGCAAGGGCTTCGCTCTGCCGCCCGCGCGAATACAGCGCGCGCATCTGCGCCGCCCGCAGGCCTTCCCGGAGCGGATTCTGCGCGATGGCGTCCGCCAGATCGTCCGCAGCGGAGTAGTCGCCTGCTTCGACCTGCGCCGCGGCTTGCTCCTCCACCGCAGCCAGCCGCAGTTCGGACAACCGATGTGCGGCTGATCGCACGAACTCCTCGTCGGCGAAGTCGGCGAACGCCTCGCCCCGCCAGAGGTCCAGGGCTTCGGCGAAGCGCGCGGCCCGGGCCTGCGGGTCCGCCGTCGCGCGCGCCTGGGCGACGAGAGCGCGGAACTGGGCGGCATCGGAGTGCTCGATCCGCAGCCGGTAGCCCGCCGGTTGCCGTTCGACGCCGTCGCGGCCGACGATCCGCCGCAGCTGCGACACCTTGGCCTGCAACGCGCCCGCCGGTTTGCCGGGCGGACGATCGCCCCAGAGGTCCTGGACGAGCCGGTCCGCGGTGACGGGTCCGCCGTCGTTGGCCAGGAGCGTCGCGAGCAGGGCGCGCACTTTCGCTTCGGGCACAGTGACCTGCGCGCCTGTCTCGTCCCACACCGCGAGCGGGCCGAGCACCCCGAACCGCATGCGTCGCTCCCGTCGCGCCATCAGGTCACCGTCAGCCGATCGTAAGCATTCCCGAAGACCCGGTCCGCACAGTGGGCGCATGAGCCCCACCTCAGCAGCCGTCGCACCGACCCAGCGGCTTCCGCTTTTCGCGCTACTGGCCCTCGCCACCGCGGTGTTCATCACCAGTCTCACCGAGACGCTGCCCGCCGGGCTGCTTCCCGCGATGAGCGGATCGCTCGGCGTCAGCGAATCCGCGACCGGGCAGACCGTCACGGTTTACGCGCTGGGCACCGTGCTGACCGCGATCCCACTGTCCACCATCACCGCCGGCTGGCGACGCAAACGGTTGCTCCTGACCGCGATGGCCGGATTCGCCGTGGCCAACACCGTCACCGCCGTGTCGTCGGAGTACCTCCTGACGATGGTCGCGCGGTTCGTCGCCGGCGTCGCGGCCGGTCTCGCGTGGGCGCTGCTGGCCGGGTACGCCCGCCGCCTGGTCGCTCCCGTCCTGCAAGGCCGGGCCATCGCCATCGCGATGGCTGGCATCCCGGTCGCGTTGTGCCTCGGCGTGCCCGCCGGAACTTTTGTCGGCCAGCTCGCCGGCTGGCGTACCGCGTTCCTCGCCATGACCGTCCTCACCGTGCTGTTGCTGGCCTGGATCGGCGCGGCGGTGCCGGACTATCCCGGGCAGCCCGGGGGAGCGCGCCCGAAGATGCTGCCTGCGCTGCGGATCCCCGGAGTCGCGGCGGTGCTGTTCGTCACGCTGGTGTTCGTGCTGGCGCACACCGTGCTGTACGCCTACCTCGCCACCTTCCTCACCGGTCTGGGCATGGGCGGCGACACCGACTTGGTCCTGCTGGCCTTCGGCCTCGCTTCGATCGCGAGCATCTGGATCGTCGGCGCGCAGATCCACCGGCGGCTTCGGTTGCTGACGATCGTCAGCGCGTTGCTGGTCGCGGTTGCCGCGGTGTTGCTTGCCACCGTCGCCCAGGAACCCGCGCTGGTTTACGTGGCCGCCGCGCTGTGGGGTCTCGGCTGGGGCGGGGTGCCGACTCTGCTGCAAACCGCGGCCGGGGAGGCGGGCGGCGAGTCCGCGGACACGGTCCAAGCGATGCTCGTGACGCTGTGGAACGCCGCGATGGCCGCCGGGGGAGTCGCTGGCGGGGTGTTGCTTGACGTGTCTGGCAGCGGTTCGTTTCCGTGGGCCGTGCTGGTGTTGATGGCACCTGTGCTGGCGGTCGTCGTGCTCGCGCGGCGGCGTGGCTTTCCGGCGCGGGATTCCGTCGCTTGACGCACCGGTCTCCGGAGCGGACCGGCGCGTTCGCCTGGAGCGGCAAGGAAAACGCTAAACGGCCTTCGTCAGGTAAACCGCCCCGCGAATGTGCTTCCCGAGCGTGTTCGCGGGCGGTTCGGCAGGCTGATACCCGGCGCGGCGGTACATCGTCAGATTCCGTTCGCTGCCTGATCCGGTGTAGAGCACCAGACTGGCCGCCTGCGGCGGGGCCTGCTGTTCGGCGTAGCTCAGCAGCCACCGGCCGACGCCCTGCCCGGCGAGATCGGGCGCGACCATCAACCGGCCGATCTCCCAGCGGTCCTCTTCGAGATGGGCGCGCACCGCGGCGACGAGCCGCCCGCCGATCCGGACGGTCCACACCCGCGAGGACTCGATCCAGCCGCGCACGGTGTCCAGGTCCTCGTGCAGGGCGGGGACGTCGAAGGTGTCGTTGACGATCGCCTGCGGGACCCAGCAGCACCGTTGCAGCACCAGGAGTTCGGCGGCGTCGGCGGCTCGGGCTTCGGACAGCTGGGCATCGGCGAGAGGCAAGGCGGCGAGGTCGGTCACGTTTCTTGATCTTGCGTGCCGGGAGGTGGGTTGTCCACCGAATATCCGGTTCGCCGCGGCTGCGCCACCGCCAGACCCCCGGGGGTGGGGCAGCCGCGCGTGTTTGCCGGACACGCGCCCCCCGGGGCGCCCCCGGGCGCGCGGCCCGCCGGGTTACCGGCCCGGTGGGCCACGCGT
>NZ_JBSHAM010000027.1:54734-99460 GCF_053611505.1 Amycolatopsis sp. NPDC054798
CCTCCTCCAGTACGTGGGCACGCGGGTTTTTGTTTTCACCAGTGTGTCCGGTTTTTGCTCTCCCACCCCGCCCCACACCCCCGGGCGGTGGCGCAGCCGCGCTTGTTTCCGGTCAGCGCGCCTCGCGGGTCGCCGCGTCGAGCGCGGCCAGCAGGATTCCGGCCGCGGTGCGCACGACTTCCGCGGTGACGTTGAGCGGCGGCAGCAACCGCACGACGCTGTCGCCGCGTCCGCCCAGTTCCACGATGAGCCCGCGGCGCAACGCGTGGTTCTGCACAGCCAGCGCGAGTTCCGACGCCGGAGCCCCGGTGCGCGGGTCGGTCAGCTCGATGCCCCACATCAGCCCGGTGCCGCGCACGTCCGTCACCCACAGATGGCTGGCCAGCGGGGAGAACAGCTCCTCGAACTGGTATCCGCGCTCGACGACGTTCTCCAGCACGCTGTCGCGGTTGACGACCTCGATCGCCCGCGCACCCGCGGCGAAGGCGAGCTGGTTGCCGCGGAAGGCGCTGGTGTGCGCGCGAGGGGCCCAGTCGTCGAGGCGCTCGTCGTAGATGATCAGCGAGACCGGCGAGCCGATTCCGCTGAGCTCCTTGGACGCGACGATCACGTCGGGTTCGATGCCGTAGCGCTCGAAGGCGAACCAGGTCCCGGTCCGGCCGCAGCCGGTCCGCAGTTCGTCGACGATCAGCGGGATGT
Organism: Amycolatopsis sp. NPDC054798; assembly: GCF_053611505.1. Taxonomy (NCBI): domain Bacteria; kingdom Bacillati; phylum Actinomycetota; class Actinomycetes; order Pseudonocardiales; family Pseudonocardiaceae; genus Amycolatopsis; species Amycolatopsis sp. NPDC054798. The sequence goes on from NZ_JBSHAM010000027.1 coordinate 55,434, forward strand.
CCAGCTCCCGGGTCAGCTCGCGCACCCGGTGCACGAAATCCGCCCGCGCCGGGACCACGCCGCCCTCGCCCTGCACCAGTTCGAGCACCACCGCCGCGGGCAGCGGGAGGCTGTCGCCGGAGCCGTGCAGCGACTGTTCGAGCAGCTCCGGGCAGCTCGCCGCGCAGGCGTCCGGATCGTGCCCGGCCGGGCAGCGCGGGCACGAGGAGTACGGCGGGTACTGCGTTCCGGGCAGGGCGCCCGCGCCCGGCCGGCCGGTCAGGCCCAGCGCGGCGTGCGCGCTGCCGTGGAACCGGCCCTGCAGCGACACGACGCCGCCGCGCCCGGTCGCGGTCTTGCACAGCTTCAGCGCGGCCTCGACCGCGTTGGTCCCGGCCGGCCCGCAGAAGTGCAGTTTCATCCTCGGCCGCAGCGCCTCGGGCAGCATCGCGAGCTGGGCCTCGGAGAACTCGTCCTTGACCGGGGTCGCGAAGTCGAGCGCGTGGGTCAGCTTGCTCAGCTGCGCGGTCATGGCCGCGACCAGCTCGGGATGGTTGTGCCCGAGGGAGAGCACGCCCGCCCCGGCGAGGAAGTCGATGAACACGTTGCCGTCGGCGTCGCGCACGAAACTGCCCGAACCCTCGGTGATCGCGATCGGCAGCCGCCGAGGGCCGCCGCGCGCGTTCGGTTCCCGGCGGTCCTGCCGGGCGAGGTACTCGGCCGAACGCGGGCCGGGCAGATCGCAGTAGACGGCGGGACCGGTGAGCGGCGCGGGATGCTCGAGGATGGTCATCTGGACTGTTCTCCCCTGACAGTGGTGGTGGCGCGGCCGGATCCGGCCGCCGGGCGCGCGACGCTGTTCCCGCCGAAACGGACAATGGGGTCCGGGGCGAACAGTTCCTGTTCAGTGCTCGCGGAGAGCCGCCGGGCGCGCTTCCGCACGAATAAACGGAACGGCCGTTCTCCCGGTCGCCGCGGTATTGCGTCGCCCTTCGCGGGAAAGATCGCTCCGGTTCCGGCTCGCGGATGCGTGCCGTCGACGTCGCGCGGCGCGTCCGGCGTCGAGTCCGTCATGCACTCCTCCTTCTTTTTCGCAGGGATTCGCGGGCCGCCGGGAAACGGCCGGCGAGGGGGAAACGGCGAGTCGCGAGCAGACCGGGGAGGGCCGCGCCGGGCGCAGCCCTCCCCGGTTGACCTCGCTGGATTACCGCGGGCCACAGCCTAGCGCAGCCGGTTCCGGCCGACCGGCGCTTCGGCCGGAGGAAGGCCGCGGCCGGCTCCGGAAAGAAAAGAATCGGCCAGGATCGGGCAAGGCAATGCGCCAGGAGAGTGAATGCGGCGATTTCGCGGAGTTCGCTGTACTGGGCTGAACGACTGAAACGGCAACGGCGTTCCCGGCGGCGCGAAACGGAAGGTGAATATTCACGTTTCGTTTCCGGCGTGTGAATCAGCGGAACAAGACCGGATCGCGGGACAGTTTCGCGACGGTTGCCGATGGCGTTCGAGGATATGTCGGATGGGGGAAATGTCGAGGTCGCCATTCGGTTTTGACGTTTTCGCTGCCGGAATCCGGTTTCGGGTGCTGTTTCCGCTGGGGGCGGGGCGCGGACTGCGGTTTCGGCGGCCGGGGCGTGGCGCGGATGGTCCAGACCAAGCCGGTGGTCTGGACCGGTGGTCCAACTGGTCCGGACCACTGGGGCGGGCGGCGGGCGCGGGCGCGTCCGGGGGAGCGGGTTTCCTCCGGCGGGACGCGTGCTGCCGGGCCGGGTGCCGCAGCGCGGGGTGAACGCGGGCGGCGTGTTCGGGTTTATCTCGGCCGTAACCAGTGTAGTGGCAGGCAAGTTACTTACAGTGAGTGCTGGGTGAAAGTTGCCAACTTAGCGATATTTGGCCCCCTAGACTGCTGTTTGATGAGAGAAGAGCTTGCTGTGAAGCTGTTATTTCTTTTCCAAGAAGGACGCAGTGAGCATGACGCACTGTCGTCTCGCTGCTACGCGCCGAGGCGATCTGTGGCCGATCCCACTGCCTCTGTACACCTGCCGTTTCCGTTTCGTAATCTTCTCGCGCTTTTGCGGTGACCTGCGATCTACCCCGAGGATCAGCGACCCGAAGCCGCCGCGCACCGTCGCTGCTCGCGCCTCCCCCGGGCGTGAGGACGGTGGTGCGGCGTGACAGAGAAGGAGCCCACCCGACGTGGGACGGCACAGCAAACCCAGCAAAACGAAGACAGCTCTCCAGCGCACCGGCGCCACCGCGGCTCTCGCGGGTGCCACCCTCGGCGGCATCGGCCTCGCCGGGGCCGGTCCGGCCAACGCCTTCCCGGGGCAGGCCGGCATCGTCAAGTGCGAGAGCAGCGGCAACCCGACGGCGGTCAACAACACCGCGGCGGGCCAGCGCGCGGGCCGCCCGGCCGGCCTGTTCCAGATCGTCACGAAGACCTGGCTCGCGAACGGCGGCGGCCAGTTCGCCCCCACGGCCGACAAGGCCACGCCCGCGCAGCAGCAGGTCGTCGCGGACCGGATCTACGCGGCGCAGGGTTCGGCCCCGTGGCAGTGCCGCGGCGGTTCGGGCCCGGCGAGCTACGCGGACTTCGGCGGCGACACCTCCGGCGGCTCCGCCGAGGTCGAAGCCGCGGCCGCGAAGCCGAAGGCCGAGGTCAAGGCCCAGGCGAAGGTCAAGTCCGCGCCGAAGCACGCCGCGCCCGCCTCGAACCCGGACGGCAGCTACACCGTCGCCGCGGGCGACACCCTGTCCGGCATCGCGAAAAACCTCGGCGTCGAGGGCGGCTGGCAGCACCTGCAGCAGCTGAACGCCCAGTACATCCCGGACGCCAACCTCATCCTGACCGGCCAGAAGATCGTCACGAAGTGACCCGCTGAGGCCCCGGCCGCGCCCGCGTCGCTTTCCCCCGGGCGACGCGGCCGCGGACGGCGGCCGCCGGTGCACGCGCGCGAAAAGTGCGCTCGGGCACCGCGCGCGACCCGGCGGCCGGCGTGCGGAGCGGGCGGGCCCGGCTTGTGGGAACACGGGCTCGTCTGCGCCGCACGCCTTGCCGCGAGGGCGGTGGTGTGGGTCTGTTTCGCGGAGTGAGGGCAGGCTCGCTGCGGAGCGAGCAAACCTGCTTTGCGGGAACACGGGTTCGTCGGCGCTGCACGCCTTGTGGTGAGGGTGCGTAGTGGTGGACGAGTCGTAATAGCTACGCAGGCACCCTCACTGCGGAGCGAGCGCGCCTGGCTTGCAGGAGCACGGGCTCGTCTGCGCCGCACGCCTTGCCGTGAGGATGGTGGCGCGCCTGTTTCGCGGAACGCAGGCAGATGTGCGCGGTTCCGCCCCTCGACGGCCACGAGCGCGCCGCGCAGAACCCAGCCTCGCCCACCTTGCCCGCCCGCGAAACCCGGCGACGACCGGGGCCTCGCCAGCTACCGCCGCGCCCGGAGCGGAACGCTCCTCAACAGCGCGAGCGCGTCCGCGCTGGCACTGCCCGGCTCGGCCTGATAGACGATCAACTGCTGCCCAGGCGCGCTCCGCACGTCGAACGCCTGATAGGTCAGCGTCAACGCCCCGACCGCCGGATGCACCAGATGTTTCGGCTCCTGGGTCTTTCCCCGCACCTGATGGGTTTCCCACAAAGTCCGGAACTGCGCGCTGCCCTCGCTGAGTTCTTCGACCAGCCGGGGCAGGCCGGGGTCGAGGCCCGCGGCCGCGCGCAGGTTCGCCACGGTGGCCTGCGCGGTCCAGTCCCAGCGAGCGAAGAACTGCCGCCCCGCTGGGTCGAGAAAGGTCATGCGGGCCAGGTTGTCCGCGGCGCGGAAGGGGGAGAAAAGCGCGTCGGCGAGGGCATTGGCGGCCAGGATGTCCAGGACGCGGTTGAGCACGAACGCGGGCGCGTGCGGGTAGCTGTCCATGAGCTGCCGCAGTTCGGGGCTCACGGTTTGCGGGGCGGGGACCGGAAGGTCCGGCGGAGCGGCACCGGCGAGGCGGTAGAGGTGTTCGCGGGCGTCCGGGTCCAGGTCCAGTGCGCGGCTGAGGGCGTCGAGCACCTGCGGTGACGGGCGGGTTTCGCGGCCCTGCTCCAAGCGCGCGTAGTAGTCGACGTTCACCCCGGCCAGCACAGCGACTTCCTCGCGGCGCAGCCCGGCGACCTTGCGCTTGCCGGAGTAGCGCACGCCGGCGTCTTCCGGGGACCGTTGTGAGCGGCGCGCTCGAAGGAAATCGCCCAGTTCCGTACTGCCCATGCAAACCAGGGTAGGCGGTGGCTGGGTGGGTGTGGCACGTCCTGCCAACGGGCTCCGTCGCCGCCGAGACTGGGCGTCATGACGGAGGAATTGGCGGGCAAGGTCGCGTTGGTCACCGGTGCGGCGCGCGGGGTCGGCGCGGCGACGGTCGCTTGGCTGCGCGCGCACGGGGCACGGGTGCTGGCGACGGACATTCGGCCCGAGGTGGAGCAGCTTTCTGAAATGGACGGCGTGGCCGTGCTGGTCGGCGATGTGTCCGAAGAGGACGTTGCGGTGCGGTCGGCGGCCATGGCGCTCGATCGGTTCGGCAGCCTGGACATCCTGGTCGCCAACGCCGGTCGTTCGGTGAACAAACCGATCACCGAGACCACTGCAGCCGACTGGGACGAGTTGATTTCCGTCAACGCCCGCGGTGCGTTTTTGCATGCGCGGGAGGCGTTCCGGGTCATGCGCGACAACGGCGGGGGAGCGATCGTCACGGTCGGCTCGTTCGCTTGCACTGTCGGGTTGACCGAAGCGGCCGCGTACAGCGCGTCCAAGGGAGCGTTGGCGCAGTTGACAAAGGTGCTCGCGCTGGAAGGCGGTCCGCACGGGATTCGCGCGAATGTCGTTGCGCCGGGCGTGATCGAGACCGATCTGCTGGACACTTTCCGGGCCGACAGCCGGGAGTACCTGCGGTCCTTCGGCGACGCCCATCCGCTCGGCCGGGTCGCGCAGCCTGAAGAAATCGCCGAGGTGATCGGGTTTCTGGCCTCGCCGCGGTCCGCGTTCATGACCGGAGCCGTCGTCGCCGCGGACGGCGGCTACACCGCGGCTTGATTTCCCGCCGGAGAAAGGAAAATCCATGAGGTTGAACGGAAAAGTCGCGTTGCTCACCGGAGCGACCGGCGGTATCGGGCAAGCCACGGCGGAACTGTTCGCCCGGGAGGGAGCCAGCCTGGTCGTCACTGATGTCGACCGAGAGGCCGTGGAGAAGCTTGCGCTGCGGCTGGACACTGAAGTGCTGGCTGATCGGCTGGACGTCTCGTCGCCGGAAAACTGGCGAGAGACCGTCGAACGGACCCGGCGGCGCTTCGGCCGCCTCGACGTTCTGGTCAACATCGCGGGGATCGTGGACTGGCCGGGGATCGAGGAGACCGCGCCGGACGCCTGGGACCGGGTGATCGCGGTGAACCAGACCGGGACCTGGCTCGGGATGAAGACCGCGATGCCGCTGCTGCGCGCCTCCGGCAACGGCTCGATCGTCAACACTTCCTCGGTGCTGGGCCTGGTCGGCAGCGGCGCGGCCGCCGCGTACCAGGCGTCCAAGGGCGCGGTGCGGCTGCTGACGAAGACCGCCGCCGTCGAGTACGCGACCCGCGGCGTGCGGGTCAATTCGGTGCACCCGGGCGTGATCGCCACGCCGATGATCCAGGACCTGCTCGACGAGCAGGGCGATCAGCAGCCCGACATCGTCCGCACCCCGATGCGCCGTGCGGGCAGCCCGGCCGAGATCGCGCAGGCGATGCTTTTCCTGGCCAGCGACGAATCCTCGTTCGTCACCGGAACCGAACTGGTCGTGGACGGCGGCCTCACCGCGTACTGACACCGCCCTCATCTACTATCCGTCGTAGTAGATGAGGTCCGCGAGGGGGAGCGCTGTGGTGGGTGCCCGCAGGAGGCGTTCGAGCCGGGTTTCCGCCGGTGCCCGCGGCGGGCTGGGCGCGGGGCTCGTCCTGGCCGGATTCACCGGCGGCGCCGCGTTCGCCGCTGCGGCGCGGGCCTCTCCGGCGGAACCCGCCAGGGTGCCGATACCCGTTGCGGGGCATGACGTTCTTCCGGTTTCCGCGCGTCCGCCGGAGGCGGAACTGGCGGTGTTGAAGTCAGCGGTCAAAGTGCGCGACGACAAACGCGCTCGGAAGGAGAAAGCCGAAAGGGCCTGGGCGCCGGTGACCGGCACGATCACTTCGAACTACGGTGCCCGCTGGGGCACGACCCACTACGGCCTGGACGTCGCGAACGTCATCGGCACCCCGGTCCGGGCTCCGCTCGCCGGGACGGTCGTCGAGGCCGGTCCGGCGAGCGGGTTCGGGCTGTGGGTCCGCGTCCGGCACGAGGACGGGACTGTCACGGTGTACGGCCATCTCAACCGCTACTCGGTCTCCGCCGGTCAGCGGGTGGCGGCTGGGCAGGTGATCGCCGAAGTGGGCGACCGGGGACAGTCGACCGGGCCGCATCTGCACTTCGAGGTCTGGTCTGCGGGGGAGCGCAAGACCGATCCGCTGCGCTGGCTGCGCGGGCTCGGCGTGCGGATCGCCCCGGGCGGGTGACCCTGGGTGGACGTTCGCCGGACCGTGCGCCACAATATATGCACGTTTCACTATATGTCAGGGACGGTGCGGGGTGAGCGAGCACAAGACAGGGCACGGCCACGGGCACGGGGTGTCGGCGGGCGCGGACCGCGGGTGGCTGGTGCGGGCGCTGGTGCTGATCGTCGGGTTCATGGCAGTCGAGCTGGTCGTCGGCCTGGTCGCCGGGTCGCTCGCGCTGATCACCGACGCCGGCCACATGCTGACCGACGCCGCGTCGATCGTGCTCGCCCTGGTCGCGATCCGGCTGGCCGCCCGTCCGGCGAAGGGCGGGTTCACCTACGGCCTCAAGCGCGCGGAAATCCTGTCCGCGCAGGCCAACGGGATCACCTTGCTGCTGCTGACCGCGTGGTTCCTCTACGAAGCGGTCACACGGTTGATCGACCCGCCGGAGGTCCAGGGCGCGCTGGTGTTCGTGACCGCGCTGGCCGGGATCGTCGTGAACATCGCGGCGAGCTGGTGCATCAGCCGGGCGAACCGGTCGAGCCTGAACGTCGAGGGCGCGTTCCAGCACATCCTCAACGACCTGTACGCCTTCATCGCGACCGCAGTGGCCGGCGCGGTCGTGTGGTGGACCGGCTTCGCCCGCGCGGACGCGATCGCCGCGCTGGTGGTCGCCGCGCTGATGGCGAAGGCGGGCTGGGGGCTGGTCCGCGAATCCGGCCGGATCTTCCTGGAGGCCGCGCCCGCGGGGATCGACCCCGGGGTCGTCGGCGAACAGGTGGCGTCGATCCCGGACGTGGTGCAGGTGCACGACCTGCACATCTGGCAGATCACCTCGGGCGAACCCGCGCTGTCCGCGCACGTGCTGGTGCGGCCCGCCGCCGACTGCCACGCGGTGCGCGCCGGGATCGAGGAGATCATGCGGTCCCGGCACCGGCTCGACCACACGACGCTGCAGGTGGACCACGTCGACGAGGATCGGGCCGAGCATTGCGAACGGTCCCACGGGCCGACGTACCGCTTCACCGGACGAGGCTGAACGAAGGGAAAACGCATGCGATCCGACCTGGCCGCCGCTTCGGCCGCGGGAGGCTGGACCCTGCTGGCGATTTTCGTGGTGCTCGCGATCCTGCTGACCGCGATCGGCGTCGCGCAGGCCCGCGATCCGGCTCGCCGCCGCCCTCCGCCCGAGCCGGAGAGCAGTGGATCAACCGACGGCGACGCCGAATGAGCGAGCCCTAGGATGCGGGGCGTGCAAGGACTGGGCGAGCTGGAATCGGCGGCGATGGACGTCTTGTGGCGCGCGGGCGAAGCGCGCACAGTCCGCGAAGTGCTCGAGGAGCTGAACCGGGATCTGGCTTACACGACGGTCCTCACCGTGCTCGATCATCTGCACGGCAAAGGCTGGGTGGAACGCGAAAAACGCAGCCGCGCCTACTGCTACACGCCGGTGTTGTCGCGGGAAGAAGCCGCGGCCCGGGCGATGCGGAACCTGCTCGCCGACGTCGGCGATCCCGAAGGGGTGCTGCTGCATTTCGCGCAGTCGGCGTCCGAGGGGGAACGGAAAGCGTTGCGGCGCGGGCTGCGGAAGCGCTCGTGATCGTCTCCGCCGCGCTCGTCGCGACCGCGGCGGCGGTGGGCTTCTGCGGACCGTGGCTGCTGCGCCGGGTGCTGCGGGCCCGGATGCCCGGACCGCTGCGGTTCGGCACGTGGATTCTGTTGCTGGGCAGCATGATCGCCGCGGGAGCCGGTGCGGTGGCGGCGGCGTTCGGGCCGGGGCACGAGGCGGCGCTGCGGTTTGTCGCGTGGCTGCGCCTCGACACCTTGCGCCACCACGAGGTGTGGCACCTGGACGAGGTGCTCGGCGTGTCCGGCGCGGTCCTCGCGGTGGGTGTTGCCGGGGCGTTCGCGCTGGCGGCGATCAGGCGGTACCGGCATCAGCTTCGCTTGCACGACAAGCATTTCGCGGAACTTTCGATGGTGTGCCGGGCCAAGGCGGGAGTGTGGTGGCTGCCGCTGGAGGAGAAACTCGCCTACAGCATCGCGGGCAAACCCGGCCTTGTCGTGCTCTCCGAGGGGCTCGCGAAGGATCTCTCCGGGCCGGAACTCGCCGCGGTGGTCGAGCACGAACGGTCCCATCTGCGCGGACGGCACCACCGGCTGGTCGGGTTCGCGTACGCGGTGGCGGCGGCGTTGCCGTTCGTCCCGCTGGCTCGGCGGTCGCCGGAGTTCGCCGCCGCCGCGGTGGAGTTGAGTGCGGACGCGGCGGCTCGGCGCCGGCACGGACCGGCGACCGTCAGCGCGGCGTTGGACCGGATGCATCCGGTGCCCTCGGCCGACACCGCGCTGAGGCTGAAGCATCTCGCCCGCAGTCACGGCACCGCGATGACCGGTGTTCTCGCCCTGGTAGCCGCTGCGTTGCTCCCGGTGAGCACCGCAGCGGCCCTGATCGTCGCCGGGGCCTGGACGGCGGCTCCCGCTCTCCTCCACGCCTGACCGCTATGACTACTATGTCCGGTAGTAATCGCGAACGGGGGCAGATCAGGTGCTGGGGCGGAAAACGCAGATCATCGCGGGGATCCTCGCCGGGCTGGCGCTGACGGCTGGGTGCACGGCCGCACCGGACCCCGGCCCCGCCGCCGGAAACGACCAGAAGAGCAGTGCAGCGCCGGCGCCCGCGACCCTCGAACTCGGTCCGAAGGACGGTGCGAACGACGTCGCGCCCGGCGAACCCGTCACCGCGACAGCCGGAGGGTCCACGCTCAGCGAGGTCACCCTCGCGGCCGCGGACGGCACTGCGGTTCCGGGCGACCTCGACCCGGCGAAACAGCGCTGGAACACCAGCAAACCCCTGGAATACGGCACGAAATACACACTGACCGCGCGCTCGGTCGGCGCGGACGGCACCCCGGTGACCCGCACCAGCACCTTCACCACGGCGACCGCCAAGGCGCAGGCGTATCCGTCGGTGATTCCGCTCGACGGCGAGACCACCGGCGTCGGCATGCCGATCACGGTCAAGTTCTCCGCGCCGGTCGCGGACAAGGCCGCGGCCGAGAAGATGCTCACCGTCACCTCCGACAAGCCCGCCACCGGGGCGTGGCGCTGGTTCGGCGACGACGAGGTGCATTACCGCACCAAGGAATACTGGCCCGCGTACTCGACGATCACCCTCGACATCAAGATCGCCGGCCGCGCGCTCGGCAACGGGGTGTTCGGCAAGGCCGACCGCAAGATCACCTTCAAGACCGGCCCGTCGATCATCTCGAAGGTGTCCGACCACGAAAAGCAGATGCGGACGTACAAGGACGGCCAGCTGGTCCTGACGTCCCCGGTCAGCCTCGGCAAACCGTCGGCGCGCAGCGTCTCGGGCACGATGCTGATCATGACCGTGCAGTCGCCCTACACCATGGACTCCAGCACGTACGGCGTTCCCACCGACGCGCCGGGCGGCTACCGCACCACGGTCAAGTACGCGCTGCGGCTCACCAACTCGGGACAGTTCCTGCATTCCGCGCCGTGGTCGGTCCGGCAGCAGGGCCGCACCAACACCTCGCACGGCTGCCTCAACGTCAGCGTCGAGAACGCGAAGTGGTTCTACGAGAACTCCCATCGCGGGGACGTCGTGGTCGTCACCGACACCGGCGCGGACCTCAAACCCGGCGACGGCTGGACCGACTGGCGCTTCAGCTGGGACGAATGGCAGCAGAAGGCCTGACGCACCTTCAAGTCCGTGAGGGGAACCCTGAGAGAATCAGATTCCCTCAGGGTTCCCTTCACGGACCGCAAACCGGCAGCGCGGGTCAGACGGACTGCCGGGCCCGGGGCGAAAGCACGTCCTCCCCGTAGATGCCCTGCAGCCAGTTGGTCTGGTAGATCGTGTCGAGATAGCGCTCGCCGAGGTCCGGGGCGACGGCCACCGCGGTCAGATGGTGCGCGTCGTGTTCGGACAGCCAGCTGGTGGCCCCGCTGACCACCGTCCCGGTCGAACCGCCGAACAGGAACCCGTTGCGCGCCAGCCGGTGGCACGCCCGGACCGAATCCGGTTCCTCGACGAGGACCACGTCGTCCACATAGGACTCGTCGAGGATCGCCGGGCGCACGCTCGTGCCCAGCCCGGGCAGCATCCGCCTGCCCGCCGGACCGCCGAAGGTCACCGAGCCGACGCTGTCGATCGCGACGATCCGCACCGGCCGGTGCCACTGCCGGAAGAACCGCGCGCAGCCCATCAGGGTGCCCGTGGTGCCCGCGCCGACGAACAGCACGTCGAGATTCGGGAAAGCGGCGGCGATTTCCGGCCCGGTCCGGTGGAGGTGCGCGCCCCAGTTGTCCGGGTTGGTGTACTGGTTGAGCCAGACGTAGCGCTCGTCCGACGCGCACAGCATGCGCACGTGGTCGATGCGCGCCCCGAGGAAACCGCCCTCGGGACTCGGTTCGGTGATGATGTGCACCTCGTTGCCGAGCGCCTCGATGGCGCGGCGCGTCGCCAGGTTGCAGCGCGAATCGGTGACGCACAGGAACTTGTACCCCCGGCTGGCCGCGATCATGCTCAGCGCGACGCCGAGGTTGCCCGAAGAGGACTCGACGATGATCGAGCCCGGCCGCAGCAGGCCGTCGCGTTCGGCGGCGTCGACCATCTCGGTCGCGGCCTTCAGCTTGATGGAGCCGGCGAAGTTGAACCCCTCGCATTTGAGGTAGAGCGAATAGCCGAAACTCCAGCGGAGGTCGACATACAGCGCCTCCTCGTTGAAAGCTTCGGGAACGGTGATGACTCGCACAGTGTTCTCCTAGTCAGACAAAGCTCAGTGGCGGACGGCGCTCAGCCATACCGGCGCAGTTCGTGGAAAAAGTCCTCGATGACATGCAGTCCGCCGGCGTCGGACACTCTCTCGTGGACGAAGGCCCCGACCGCGAGGTCGAGAACGCCGAGCCCGAACGGGGAGAAGATCAGCGGCTGGCCGGACGGCGGGCTGACCCGGCCGGACAGCACGTCGTCCAGGGTGCCGAGAAGGAAATCCCGGCTGCCCGTGCGCTGTTCGACCAGATGCGGCGAAGTGCTGGCCTTGAGGCAGTGGTCGACGTCGTCGACGATGTTCGCTGACGCCAGCAGGACTTCCGGCGCCAGATCCCGCAAGGAAACGTGCAATACCAGCGGGTTGTGCGAGAACCACGAGGGATCGTGCACGTGCGGTTCGCCGGCGATGGTCGCGAAGACCACCAGATCGCTGTCGCGGATCAGGCCTTCGGCGGTGTCGTGCACGCTGATCTCGCCGCCGAACCCGGACTGCTCCAGGTAGCCGCGGAACCCGGCGGCGCTTTCGGGGCGCAGGTCGTGCACGTTGATCTCGTCGAACTCCCAGCCGGTCCCGGCGAGGAAGGTGTGGATGTAGCGGGCGATCAGGCCGACGCCGAAGAACCCGACGCGCCGGGGGCGCTCCCGGGTCCGGCTGAGCCAGTCCGCGGCGAGCGCGGCGGAGGCCGCCGTCCTGGTCGCGCTGATGATGGAGCTTTCCAGGCAGGCGAACGGATAACCGGTCGCGAGGTCGTTCAGGATCAGCACCGCCGACGCCCTCGGGATCCCGGCCGCCACGTTGCCCGGGAAACTGGAGATCCACTTCAGCCCCGCGACGTTCGTCTTCCCGCCGAGGGAGGCGGGCAGGGCGATGATCCGGTCGGCCGGGCGGTCGGGGAAGCGCAGGAAATAGGAGGGCGGGTTCACCGAATCGCCGGAGCCGTGCACCCGGTAGGCGGTTTCGACGAGATCGACGACCTCCCGTTCGCGCCCGGCCAGCGCCTGCTGGACCTGGGCGCCGGAAATCACCGCGAACGGCGGCACGGCGGCAGGCCCGGCGGACGCCGGTCCGGCGGCGGAAGCTTGCGTGGTCACTGGGTTTCCCCCTCGGAAGCGATCGGGCAATCGGAAAGCCGCACCGGGTCGGCGAGCCCGACGAGCACCTCGCGCGGGCCCTCGTAGGCGTCCCTGCTGTGCGCGGTGCGGACGTTGTCCACCAGCAGCAGGTCTCCCGCCTGCCACGGTTCGCGGACGGTGTGTTCCTCGTACACCTCGTTGAGCAGCTGCACGACGTCCTCGCCGATCGGATCGCCGTTGCCGAACCGGGTGTTGAACGGGAGCCCGTCGGCCCCGTAGACGTCGACGAGGTATTCGTGCACCTCGGGAGCCATCGTCCATTCGTTGAGGAACGCGATCTGGTTGAACCAGCACCGCCGGCCGGTGACCGGATGCCCGACGATGGCGTGGCGGCGCTGGCGCGTGCGCAGGCCGCCGTCGGGCTGCCATTCGAACTCGATCCGGTTGGCGCGGCAGTAGTTCTCGATCGCCGAGCGGTCTTCGGTGCCGAACGCTTCGGCGACCGAAGCCCCGATCTCGTCGTTGAAGCTGCGGGTGAGCAGCCAGCCGTCGCGCTCGAACCGCGTGCGCAGATCGGCGGGAAGCGCGGCCAGCACGGCGGCGGAGTCGCTGACCCCGGTGGCCCCGCCCGAGGACGGCGGGCTGACGCAGGCGAACAGCATCAGGCCGGGGAACTCCAGGGTGTAGCTCAGCTCGTGGTGCATGCACATCGGCTGGTTCGGCGGCCATTCCGTCGAGGAGTGCACCCCGCCGGGATAAGCCGTGCGGGGCGCGAAGGCCTCCCGCTCGGTCGTCAGCAGGTCGGTCAGCCTCCCGAACACGGCCGCGACCGCGGCCCGGTCGGCGAGCCCGAGACCGCGGACGAGCACCGCGCCGTATTCGGCGACGAGTCTTCGCACCGTCTCCCGGTTCGTGCTCGCCCAGCCGGCCGGGTCGCCGCCTGCCTCGGCCCGCAGCACCGCGGGCAGCCCGGGACAGAAATCCGGTCCGGGCGGGGACGTCTCGGGCAGGGATTTGGACAACGACATCGTGGAATCCTTTCGATTTCCGCGTTCCAAGGGGTTCCGGAGAATCACGAGGCCGCGCCGGAGCGGCTGTCGATCAGCGCGGCCAGGTCGGCGAGGACCGGATGCCGGGCGACGTCCTTGATCGAGATCGAGCGGTCGAGCGCGATCGCCAGTTTCACCGCGGACAGCGAGGTGCCGCCCCGGTCGAAGAAGTGGTCCTGGCGGCCGATCTGCCCTGGCCGGACGCCGAGCACCTGCGCCCAAGCCCCGGCGAGCCGTTGTTCGGTGCCGGTGGCCGGCTCGTCGTGCTCGACCTCCGCGGCGTCGAGTTCGGCGGCCAGCGCGGCGAGGTTCTTCTTGTCGATCTTTCCGTTGCCGGTCAACGGCAGCTGCTCCCGCCAGTGGAAAGCCGAGGGCAGCATGTACTCGGGCAGCCCGGCCGCGAGGTGCTCCCGCATCAGGTCGTGGTCGAGCTGCTCCGGGCTGGAGTAGAACGCGACCAGCCGCTTGCCCTGGCCGCCGCGGTCGGCCACGACCACCGCGCCGTCGCGCACCCCGGGCACCCGCAGCAGCGTGTTCTCGATTTCGCCGATCTCGATCCGGAAACCGCGGATCTTGACCTGCGAATCGCGCCGGCCGAGGAAGTCCAGCTTGCCCTCGGGCAGCCACCGGCCGTGGTCGCCGCTGCGGTAGAGCCGGGCGTCCGGACGGTGCGGGTCGGTGGTGAACGCCCGCGCGGTGCGCTCCGGGTCGTTGACGTAGCCCCGGCCGACGCACACCCCGGAGAACACGATCTCGCCGGGCGCGCCGAGCGGGACCGGGTCGAGCCGCTCGTCCACGACGTACACGCGCACGTTCTGCACCGGCGGCCCGAGCGGCACCCGCTCCCGCGTCGGCGCGCGGTCCATCACCTCGTGGTTGGTGTCGTCCGAGGTTTCGGTGAGGCCGTAGGCGTTGACCAGCTTGACGTCCGGCATCGCGGCGAACCAGCGCTGCGCCAGCTCGGTCTTGAGCGCCTCGCCGGTCACCGAAACGCAGCGCAGCTCCGGCAGCGCGACCGGGTTCTTGTCCACCGCGGACAGCACGACCTCGAGATAGGAGGGCACGACCTGCAGCACCGTGACCCCGCCGCGGCTGAGCTTGCCCACGAACCGGTCGGCGTCGAGGATGACGTCCTGCTCGATCAGCAGCGTGGTCCCGCCGGTCAGCAGCGCGGAAACCAGCTGCCACAAAGAGATGTCGAAGCACTGCGGAGCGACCTGCGCCACCACCGAGTCCTCGGTGATGCCGAGGTCGTTGATCTTGGCGTAGAGATGGTTGACCATCCCGGCGTGCTCGCACATCGCGCCCTTCGGCTCTCCGGTGGAGCCGGAGGTGAAGTAGATGTAGGCGAGCTGGCCGGAGTCGACGGCGATGCCGAGATCCTCCTCGGAGTGGTCCTCGTCGTAGGCGGCGTCGACGAACAACGTGCGCACGCCGGGCAGCGATTCGACCGCCTTCCGCAGCGTGGTCGTGCTGCCCGGTTCGGTCAGCACGAGTTCGCAGCCTGCCCGGCGCAGCGTGGTCGCGATGCGGTCGGTGGGGAAATGCGGCTCGACGGGCAGGTAGACGCCGCCCGCCTTGAACACGGCGAGCACGGCGGCCATCCAGTCCAGATTGCGTTCGGTCACCACCGCGACCACGCCTTCGCGCCGCAGCCCGCGCGCGATCAGCGCCCTCGCCAGGCGGTTGGCGTGCGCGTTCAGCTCCCGGTACGTCCACTGCCGGTCGCCGTGCACCGCGGCGATCGCGTCGGGACGCCGGGCGACGCTGCGCTCGAACAGCTCGTGGCACCGCAGATCCGGCACCTCGACATGCGGCCCGGCGAGCCCCTCCAGTTGCAGCTTCAGTTCCGCGGCCGACAGCAGGGTCGTTTCGCGGTGCTGCGCGGTGACGTCGGTGCGGATCAGCGTGAGCGCGTTCAGGTGGTAGCCGAGAATGCGTTCGGCGCTTTCGGAATCCAGCGCCTCGGTGCGGAAACGCAGCCGGAGCGTCGTCAGGTCCGGTGAGACGTCCAGCTGCAGCACGGTGTCCCCGGCGAGGTCCCCCGCGGTGCCGGTCGGGTCGAGGACCGTCTCGAACGGCGGTTCGGCGATGCCGAGTTCGGTGCGCAGTTCGTCGACCGGGAAGTCCCGGAAGGCCAGGGTCTGCGCGTCGATTCCAGCGGTGTGTTCGATCAGTTCGCGCCAGGTGCCGGCTTCGGTGCTCAGCCGGCAGGGCAGCGGCGCCCCGCCGGGCCCGGCGACGTAGCCGGTGCACACTTCGGCTTCGCCCGACAGCGCGGCGAGCACTTTGGCGTGCGCGGCGAGCAGTACTGAACTCAGCGGCACGCGCAGCTGTTCGGCCAGCCGCCGCAGCCCGGCGGCGAGCCCCGGCGGGATCGGCGTTTCGTGGTCGCCGATCGAGGAGCCGGGGTCGAGCGTCCACCGCGGGATGCCGGTGCGGCCTCCCGCGGTCAGTATTTCCCGCCAGTGCTCGAGACCCGCTCCCAGTCCGGTTCTCATGGGTTGTCCTTCCCGTGGTTGTCTTTGCTCCGTCACGATTTCCCCGCCGGAAGACGGCGGCCCGCCCGGATTTCGTGCGCGGGGTTGCCGCCCCAGTGCGCGTGGTCCGGGACCTCAGTGCCCTTCATGAGGAAGGAATCCGGGGCGAGGGTCGAGCCCTCGCCCATCGTCACGCCGTAATGCACCAGTGCTCCGACGCCGACCGTGCAGCCGCTGCCGATGGAGATGCGGTCCATCTTGAAACCGCCGTCCTCCTGCGAATGGCACTGGACGACCGACCCCGCGTTGAGGGTGACGTCGTCTCCTAGGCGCACCAGCGTTTTCTCGATGATGCCCGCGCCGTCGTCGAACAGGCGCTTGCCGACCCTGATGCCCAGCAGCCGCCACAGCACGCTCTTGAACGGGGTGCCGTTGAGCGCTTGCAGGTGCGCGTTCGTCGCGGCCGCTTTCCAGAACCGTTCCTGGCGCCAGAACCGCCGGTCGTAGATCGAGCAGGACACCGGGCGCAGCGGCCGGACGAGGACGGTGATCCGCTCCAGCGCGACGAAATAGGCGATGCCGTAGAGCAGGAAAACTGCGGTGTCGATGACGAACAGCGGGGCGCCGATCCGCTCGTAGTAGACGTCCGAGGCCCAGGTCAGCAGCAGCAGGCCGTAGAAGAACAGCCAGTGGGACAGCGTGTACAGCAGCATGCCCCCGGCGTTGTGCCGGTTTTTGGCGGCGAGCTTGCGCCGGAACTCCTCCGGGGTCTTCGGGTGGTCGAACTGGCTGTCGCGCTCCACCGAGCGCGGGATCTCGAAGCTGGGGGAGCCGAGCAGCCCGACGCCCTCGCGCACCGGGCCGTCGAGCGGCACCAGGACCTTGGTGGCCAGCAGGCAGTTGTCCCCGGTCCTCGCCCCGGCCGGGTAGACGACGTGGTTGCCGAGGAAGTTCTGCGCCCCGACGCGCACCCGGGAAAGCCGGAAGGAGGTGCTGGTGTACTCGGCGTTGACGACCGACAGCCCGTCGGCGACCATCGTGCCCGCGCCGGCCTCGAACAGGTACGGGTTCTCGTATTTCTCTTCGAGCCCGAAGTTGGAGCCGGTCTGCTCTTCCTTGGAGATCTTGCAGCCCGCTGCGCGCAGGTAGTGCACGATGGCCGAGCTGTCGCCGAAGAGAGTCTTGAAGAACCGCAGGTTGGTGAGCACGCGGATGGCGCGGTGCGCGGTGTAGCGGAGGGTGTAGAGGCGGTAGACCTCGCCGGGCTTGAGCGCCAGGTTCAGCAGCCGCGGCACGAGGGCGGCGATCAGGAAACCGGCCAGCCGCAGGCCGAAGTACAGGACGAAGGAGACGATGAGGGCCTTCCAGTAGAACGCCGGGGAGGTGAAGTCCAGTACGGCCGAGCCGAGTCCCATCGCCGGGCTGAGGTTCGGCAGCGTGGTCAGCACGAAGCCGAGCAGGCCGAACACCAGCGGGGCCAGCAGCAGGACCGCGGTCAGCGCCTGGCGCACGGCGAAGAACGCCCGCCGGAAGCCGCCGCAGGCGCGCGGTTCGACCCGCCGGTACTGGACGTCGGCGGGGACGGCGGGGACGCCGTGCCAGCTCTGCCCGTCCGGCACCGCCTGTCCGGCGTGCAGCGACGAAGCGTGCCCGAACTGGGCGTTGTCGCCGATCCGGGTTTCGATGTCGAGGACGGACATCTCGCCGACGTAAGTGTGCGCGCCGATGGCGACCGGACCGGTCTGGATCACGCCGTTCTGCGCGCGATAGGTGGCGAAGTAGGTGTCCTTGCAAATCACCGTGCCGTCCCCGACGGCGAGCAGATCGGTGCAAACCGGGACGTGCCGAGAGAAAATCGTTACGCCTTTGCCGATTTTCGCGCCCAGCGCGCGCAGGTAGAGCGTGTAGAGCGGGGAGCCGACGAACAACGGGACCAGCAGATTCCGCTGGACGAGGGTCTTGACCACCCAGAACCGGACGTAGCCGAGGCTCCACACGCGGATTTCCGCCGCTTTCCAGCGGCCGACGAGAAGCCATTTGAGCACGATCGGAAGGGTGCACAGAATCACCAGCACTATCGCACCGAAACCGACCGCGCGCAGATAGTAGTCGAACACTCCGGCACCGGCCACGATCCAGTCCGTTCCCGCGCCGAGCACCTGGGCCACGAGGAAGGAATAGGCCAGAAAGATCAGCGCCTGCAGAATCCCGCAGCCGACGTATTCGAGCCGGCTCGCCCGCCTCGGCGGCTCCGCGGGGGCGGCGGCGGGCGCTTCGGCCGGTGCTTCCCCGGTCTCGGCCAAAGCGGAGACGAGGCTGGCGATGGTCGGATTCCGGTAAATGTCCTTGATGGAGACGGAGGGAAGATCGGCACGCTTGCGCACTCGTGCGCAGAACTGTGCCATCACGAGCGAGTTCGCCCCGAGATCGGCGAAGAAGTTGCTGTCGACCGACACTTTTTCCTGCCCGGTGACATCGGCCATCACCTGGGCAAATATTTCTTCGGTGTCGGGTGCCGGACCGGGGCGGGCGGTCGGGTACTCGGTGAGATCCATATCCCTAATCATCGGTGGATGTAACGCCGACGTAACCTACGGACGTCGGTGTTGACAATTTCGTGACCTGTTCGATGCGAGTCGCGGTTGACAAATGCGACACAGGCAAAGATTGAGGTCTAGACCACGTAAAGGGACCTTAATCTGGCAAAGAGGACTAATACCGTGAATGCCCTTTATTTTTCAACAAACTGTGGCAGCTGTCGACGGAACCGGGACGGTCCGGCGGAGGGTTCCGGCTCCGACTGTTCGTCGTCGTGCATTTACCGCAAACCGATCCTCCGCCTGGGCGATGTTACCAGGATTTCCCCGCTTTGGGGGTCAGGATTCCCCGGTTGGCGGACGCGGAACTGCTCCGCAGGGGTGAAATCCGTGGCACAACGAGTGGTGTGAAGCCGCGGCGCCGCAGGGCGTCACGCGGCGGTTCGGCCTCGGTTCGGTCTCGCCGGGAGCACCGCGGACCGCCCCGCGGCGGCCGTCAAGTTTCCTTGGTCCTCGAATTCGGTGACATTTCGCGCCCGACCGGAATATGCAAGTGCTGTTTCGCGGGATTGATGGCACTTTCGAGGGAATCGCCGTTTCGCTTCGCGGGCGGGTGCCGTCGAGGTGAGCCGTGCGGCAGACGGCCGGTGCGGCTGGGCTGTCCGGCCGGAGCCGCGTTGCTCCTCCGGGGTTTCGCCGCAGGTGGCCGGGTGCTGGCGGAAGCTCGCACGGAGGGCTTCGCGGGCGAAAACGGCTGTGAACGGTATTTGCCCGCCCAGCGGGCGGGTGTGCCGGGCCGGAGAGGGGAATTAGGGCGCTTCTCGCGGTTTTCCGGCATTTTCGAAATATTTTCGTGTTGGCTGGATTTTTCGGCCGCACTGGGAGAGGAACTGGGGGGAGGGGGCGGAACGGCGGGGTCGTCGGTTCCGTCCCGGGATTCGGGTTGTCCAGTGCGTCCCGGTGACAACGATGACCGCGGCGCTGCTTCGGCGGGCGGCGCACCGGGCCGGACGCGGCATGAGCCGTGACCGGTTCGACGTCGTGACTTGGGCACGGCTTGTCGTGGAAGCTCGCCCGCCACTCGCACGATGGGGTTTTCTCGGTGACGCCGCGTGCAGTAACTCTCCGCCGCCGCGACCGTCCGTGAGGGGGCCCCTGAGGGAATCTGATTCCCTCAGGGGGCCCCTCACGGACCTCTGCATCTTCGGATCAGGCCCCGCGCGCTCGGCGACGCTGCACCCGCTGCGGAGAGGTCCTCAACCTGGCGGTTACGGGTGCCTGTCCCGGCGGAATCGTCGCGGCGGCCATCGGACGCATTCCGGATTTGCCTTGGGCGTGCGGCAGCCTTGCCGTCCTCGACCGGAGGCGGTCTCGGGCGCCGGTGCTGCCACCACCGCCTTGATCGATCACGTTCCGGACGAACGCTCGCCGAAGGACCCGATCTTCGCCCGGGTGATCCCGGCTGCCGCGTTCTCGGTCTCAGGGTGCTTTTCCGAAACCGGTCGCGAGGGGCGGATGCCGTTCCCGCGTCCGGCCGCCGTCACCGCCGTCGAGACGTGGGGACCCGGGCGTCGCTCCGGAGCTGCGGGCGGCCCTGTTTTCAGCGGAACCGTTCTCCCGCATCGCAAAGATCGACTGGCCCGGCCGCGCCTACCACTGTCCGTAGTGGACAGTCTCGCTTTCCGGCTTCCGCTTGCGGGTGGACGGGGAGGCTCCCGCGGAGATCTTGGCGTCGGCGTCGTGGCCGATGGCGATCGCGCCGATCGGCTCGTGCGTGGCCGGTACGCCGAATTCGGCGCGCAGGCTGTCGAAGTCCTCCGCGCCGATGCCGAAGTACACGGCGCCGAGCCCTTCGTCGACCACGGTCTGCAGGATCAGCAGGACGGCCATGCCGGTGTCGATGTACCAGAACGGCACCGGCCAGTGGTCCTCGCTGCGGTCGGTCCACCCCTTGTCCGGCTGCGCGTAGCGGTCGAGGTAGACGTCCTTCACCGCGAACGGGACGACGATCACTGGTGCGGTCATGGCGGAGTCGAGCGTCCAGGATTCGAGACTGCCGCCGAATCGCCGCACGTCGTCGCCCTGCAGCACCAGGAACGCTTGGCCCTGCGAGAACCCGGCGGACGGCCCGCGCAGCGCGTTGCGCATGATCCGCCGGAGACTGTCCTCGGACACGGGCTCGTCGGTGAACTTGCGCACCATGCGCCGGCGCCGCACGACTTCCTGAAACTCCATCGTCGCCCCCTCGGGAAGTTTTCGGGCAACTCTAGCGGGTTTCAGCGGTGCGGGGCGCTGCTCGAGGCTCGATCCGGCCGGGGTCCGGCTACTGCCGACGGGGTCGTCCGCGCGCGGGTCGCCGGGGAGGCGAGCAGTGCTCAGCCGCGCACCGGCGCGAGTGCCGGGCGAACCGGTTTTCCCGCGCGAGCGGAAGGCCCCGGATTCCCGCGCTTTCAAAGATCAGCGCGGGCTTCCGGTTCGGCGGCCGCCGCGCGAATCCGCCGTGACTCCGGCGGGGGGATGACGTCTCTTCCGGCGTTTCCCCGAAATGATCGGGCGCCGCCGGAATCGGAACGCTATTTCCGCGCGCCCCTTTTCGCGGTGCGCTTGCGGCGGGGCTTCGCCTCTTCCTTCAGGCTTTCCTCGTAGGCGGCGATCACCTCGCGCGGGATGCGGCCGCGTTCGGCGATGGCCCAGTTGTTGTCGAGGGCCCACGTGCGGATCGCCTTGGAGCGTTCGCGTTCCTCGGCGGTCGGCGCGGCCGAGGCCCGCACGGTCGTCTTGCGTCCGCCGGTGCGGCGGGCGGAGGCGATGAACGCGGCGAGCTGATCGCGCAGCGCGGCCGCGTTCTCGTCGGACAGGTCGATTTCGTACTGGACGCCGTCGAGTCCGAAGGGGACGGTCTGGCCGGCTTCGGATCCGTCGAGGTCGTCGATCATCTCGACGAGGACTTTCTGTGCCATCGCGGTGACTCCTCCTGGAAACGGGACGTGGTCACCGCAGACCATAACAGGAGTCCACTGTGGCTGGTCGGCGGCAATGCGGTCGGTTGCAATTGCACCGGGGCGGGCCGGCGGCGCCGGGCTCGAACGGCGGTCAGGAAGTTTTCTGCCCCGGCGCGGGATCGGCCGAGGTTTCGAAGCGGTGCCCCGTCCGGTCGCGTTTCGTCCGGAGACAGCGGAGTTTCGATCGGGCGCAGCGCGGCCCGCTCCGCGACGTGCAGCCCGTATTCGCCGAGCCCGCGATATTTCTCCGGGTTGTTGGTGATCATGCGCACTCGGCGGGCAACGAGATGTTCGAGGATCTGCGCGCCGGAATCGCAGGAACGGGAATCGGCCGGAAAACCCTGCGCGACGGACACTGAACTCGCCAAAGCCGCGAAGATCGCCGGAAAGGCTCCGGGCCTCCGGCTCGTCGCCGGAATCGACGCCGGGCGGCTGCGGGCGGAGCTGGACCGGGTAAATGCGGACTTCGCGCGGGCGGAGCGGTTGAAGGATTTCCAGGTGCTGCCGCGGCCGTGGGAGATTTCGCGGGGCGAGCGGACGGCGAAGGGGAAGGTGAAGCGCGCGGCGGGCTTGTTTCGCTGCGGCTCGACTTCGTCGGTCTTACTGGGGTTCCGTAAACGACAAGAGTGTTGCCCCCGCGGATCGCGCGCGACCGCCCGGACTTCGTGCGGCCCCTGTTCTGGTGGCCGCACAACAGTTCCGCCGCCAGCCACCAGCGCGGCGAGCGCAGCAGTCACGTCGGGCACCCCGCCGGTGACGTCCTCCTCGGGACCGGCGGCGACGTCGGCGACGGGGTGCAGCACGTTCCCGATCTTGGCCGGGCCGGGTTCCGGGAAGTCGTTCACCCGTCGAGCGCAGCCCGCATGATCCGGGGCTGGACGGGTATGCGGGGGAGGAACCCGAGGAAGGGAGCGCCATGTCCGACGTCCGTGAATACTTGTCGGAAGTCGAATACCCGTGCGAGCGCGGCGAACTCCTCCGCCGGGCCGCCGCGAAAGGCGCGGGCGACGACGTCATCGGCCATCTCGGCAAGCTGCCGGAGCAGCGCTACGAGAACGTGGAAGCGGTGCACCGGCTGCTCGGCGACGACACCGACCCGCATCCGTGAGACCAGCGGCAAACCCTGTCAGAGCCAGACCAGTCCGGCGAGGACGGCGACGCCCGCGAGCAGCCAGGCCACGTAGTCGCCGACCTGGCCGGAATGCGCGCGGTGCAGGACCGTCAACGCTTCGTGCACGGGTTTCGGTGTCCGGTGCCGTGACCACAGCGCGAGCGCTGCGGCACCGAGAGTGAGAAGGGCGGTCACCGCCGCCGACAGCAGTCCGGGGGCGGTCCAGGACAGCTCGAATCCCTCCGCTGGGAGAGGTGTCGGCAGCGTGGGCAGGACGTCGTGCAGGTAGCCCGCGCGGTCGACCGCCTGTGCTCCGGCGGCCACGGCGACCTCACGGAGCCACGGAACGATTCCGGTGGCCAGTGCGAAACCGAGCAGGACGGCGATGGCCGCGAGCATGGGGGTCGGGGTGCGCTCGATCGGCTGGCCGGTCTCGGGTTCTTCGCCGGAGCCGGACGTCGTGTCCGCGGAATCCCCGGCGGGCGGCCTGCCGAGTCCGAAGTAGACCCGCAGCCCGGCGCGCAGGACAGCCGCTGCGGTCAAGGCGGAAATCACCGCGAACACGACCATCAGCCATTCCGGCCCGGCGTGCTCGGCCACGTCTTTGCCCAGGGCCAAGCCGAACGGCGGCAGTCCGGCGAGCGCGGCCGCGGCGATCAGGAACAGCACCGCTTCCGTCCGTGAATGCGTTGCGCGGCCGAAGAGATCGTCCTCGTCGACGCTGCCGTAGCGGTCCTTCAGCACCCCGGTCAGCAGGAACAGCGCGCCCTTGGCTCCGGCGTGCCCGAGCACCGAGAGCAGGAACGCGGCCGTCGCCTCGCCTCCGGTGGCGGCCAGCCCGCACAGGAACAGTCCGATGTGGGCGATGGTCGAGTAGGCCAGCAAACGTTTGAGATGCCGCTGGGTGAAGCAAAGCACCGCGCCGAGCACCGCGCTGGCGATCCCGGCGGTGAGGAAAACCCGGCTGACGGTGGCGTCGTCGAGCACCGTGCCGAACACGGTGGTGCGGACGCGAAGGACGCCGTAGAGACCGAGTTCGACCATGACGCCGGAAAACAGCACGCACACCGGCGTCGGAGCGACCGCGTGCGCGTCGGCGAGCCAGAAATGGAACGGCACGGTCGCGGCTTTGACTAGCAGACCGGTGCACACCAGCACGAACGCGGCGATGACGAGCGCGTCCGCGGGACGTCCGCCGAGCGCGACTCCGAGCTGCGCGAGTCCCAGCTGGCCGCCGCGGGCGTAGAGCAGGCCGATGCCCATCAGGCTGAAGTACGCGCCGAGGGAGTTCACCACGCCGAAGTTCAGCGCGCCCTGTACCGAGTCCGCCTCTTCGATCCGGTACCCGGTCAAGGCGTAGGCGACGCCGCTCATCAGCTCGAAGAACACGAACAGCGTGAACAGGTCGCCGGTGAAGAGGAAGCCGAGCATGCCGGTCAGGAAGAGCAGCATCATCGCGTGATAGCGGGCTTCGACGGCTTCGAAGTAATGCCAGCTGTAGAGCAGCGCGCAGACGGTCAGGAACGCTGCGAGCGCGGCGAATGTCGTATTGAGCCCGTCCGCGACGAGCACGATGCCGACCGAACGGGTGCCTTCCGGGCTCTGCCGGCCCAGCCAGCTGACCACCCGCCCGTGGTGGGCGGCGGTCAGCAGGACCACGCACAGTGCGCACACCGCCGCAGCGGTCACGGTGGCCGTCACGTCGACCACGACGCGGGGGAGTTTGCCGCCGAGGCCGAGCAGCAGGCAGGCGGCCAGCAGCGGGACGGCGATGGCGAGTGCGGGCAAGGTGGTCATGGTCAGCCGCGCAGCGCACGCAGTTCGTCGGGGTCGACCGTGCCGTGGCGGCGCGAGATCTGCAGCGTCAGGGCGAGCAGGAGCGCGGTGATGGTCGCCGAGACGACGATGTCGGTGAGCGTCATGGCCTGCACCATCGGGTCGACCACCGGCTGGCTCTGTCCTGGGGACACGATCGGCGCGGCGGCCTGGTCTTGGTAGCCGATCGCCAGCAGCAGGACGTACGTGCCGGACTGGGCGACCGACAGCGAGACCACGGTGTGCACGAGGTGCCGGCTGCGCATGATCCCGGCGCAGCCGAGCAGCAACAGCCAGGCTGCCACGCCGTAGCAAGCCGCCGAAACGACGCCGGTCACCCGTCCTCCTTGAGTCCGTGCACGAAAAACCGAGACAGCAGGACGACGAACCCGGCGGCGACCTCGATGCCGATCAGCACGCTCAGCACCGGGACGGTTCCGGCGGAAAGCAGCGAGCCGAATTCGCCCAGCGGAAGGATGTTCGCGAGGAACGAGCCGCCGATGGCCAGTCCCAGCAGGCCGGTCACGACGTACAGGCCGGTGGCGGCCGCTTCGGCGTACTCGCACCAGTCGATCGGGCGCAGCCGGGCCAGTGCGCGGTAGCTGCCGGAGAGGTAGAGCAGGTGCCAGCCGGTCGCGAGGACGACGCCGCCCTGGAATCCGCCGCCGGGCGTCAGATGCCCGTGCACGATGATGTCGATGCCCAGCAGCACGGAGACCGGCAGGAGCAGGAACCCGGCGAGCTTCACGGCGGGCAGGACGTAGCCGCTCCCGTCCGTCTTCGGCTCTTTCTCCGGCGGCTGCAGCAAGGCGAGCGTGCCGACCACCGCGGCGGCGACGATCGTTTCCTCGCCGAGGGTGTCGAGGGCGCGGAGGTCGAAGTTGACCGAGGACACCAGATTCGGCGTGGCCTCCCGGAAACCCCAGGGCAGCACCAGATCCCGGTAGAGGTGGCCGGCGGTCCCGGCGGCCGGCATCCGGGTGAACGCGGCGATGAACAGCGCGGCGACCCCGGCCAGCCCGGCGGTGCCGACGACGTCGCGGGTCCTCATCGTTTGCCCGTCTTCCGCAGCGTCAGCAGGACGAGAAGCGGGACGATCGCCGCGCCGACGGCGAGTTCGGACAGCGCGACGTCCGGTGCCTGGAACACGACGAAAAGCACTGTCAGGCACAGGGAAAACACGGTAAGCGTGATCGCCTGCCGTTTCGGGTCGGGCGTCGCGACGACGGCGAACCCGGCCGCCGCGACGAGCGCGAGCGCGACGAGCAGCACGGCGGCCGTCATGTGGGGAGATCCTCGTCGATCTCGCCGCGGCGGCGGGCTTCGAGCCGGGCGGTGGCCGATTGCAGGATCGGGCTGGTGACCGCCAGCAGCACGACCGTCGCGAGGATCGCGCCCGAGCTGAGCTGGACGCCGTTGACCAGGACGAGCCCGACGCCGATGAGCGGCGCGCCCAGGGTGGTCGCCGGGGCGAGCAGGTGCAGGCGGGCCAGCAAGTCCTTCGCGCGAACCAGGCCCGCTGCGGAGGCGAGGACGACGAACACCCCGGCGAAGACGAGAATCTGGGCGGCGACGGTCATCGGGTCCCCATGAGCCGCGCGAAGACGAGCGTTCCGGCGAAGGCGAGCACGGTCAGCGTCAGCGGGAGGATCAGCGCGCTGGACGGGCCGTACGCCTGGACGAGCAGCAGGAGCGTCAGGACGGTGACGGTGCCGGCGAACTGCATCCCGGCCAGGCGTTTGATCGCGGTGCCCCGGGAGACGAGCCACAACGCGGTGCCGAGGCCGCCCGCCATCAGGAGCAGAGCGGCGAGGAGCAGCCAGGTCATCGCGTCACCCGATCGAGAGTGGCAGACGGGCCGGGAAGCAGCCGGTGGACGACGACCCGCGTGCTGTCCGGCGGGCTCGCGACGACCATCGCGCCGGGCGTGCAGCCGACGGCCACCGTCGCGGTGGCGAGCCGCGCTTCGTGTTCCGCACGCGGTGTTTCCGGGACCGTAATCGTCTCGAACTTCCCGGCGGAGGGCTGGTGAAAGACAGTGCGCAACGCGGCGACGGACTCGCTGACCGCGGCCTTGGGCAGCGGTGCCAGCCATCTCAGCCACCTGGTCTTGAGATGCCACGAACCCCGCATCGCCCGGCGCGCGGAACGGGCGGCGAGCGCGCAGACCGCCGCGGCACCGGCGCCCGCGAGCAGTTCCGGTGCCGAGGGAGCGGACAGCGTGAGGGTCCACAGCCCGGTCAGTGCAAGCCACCACAGCAGAATCTCGGTCGCAGCGCGCATCTCTCACCTCGGCCAGGGGCTACCCACTTCGGAGACCGGCCAACCCGCAGTGTCCTTTTTGGGCGGAAAGGGGCTCAGCCCGCGACGATGGTGTGTTCGGTGCGCGGAACGAGTTCGCCGATCACCGGGTGCCCCGGCAGTTCGCCCGCCACCAGCAGCCCGCCGGACGTCTGCGCGTCAGCCAGCAGCAGGGCCTCGTCCTCGGAGATCCGGGACAGGTCGGCGTGCGGGCGGACCCAGTCGAGGTTGCGGCGGGTACCACCGCTGACGTACCCGTCGCGCAAAGCCTCGCGGGCTCCGTCGAGGTACGGAACGGCGGCCGGGTCCAGCCGGGCGGTGACGCCGCTGGCCCGCGCCAGCTTGTGCAGGTGGCCGAGCAGTCCGAAGCCGGTGACGTCGGTCGCGCACACCGCCCCCGCCTCCAGCGCGGCGGCCGACGCGGCGCGGTTGAGCGCGGTCATCGCGGCGATCGCCTCCTCGGAGCGTTCGCCGGTGGCCTTGTGCCGCGAGTTCAGCACGCCGATCCCGAGCGGCTTGGTCAGCGTCAGCGGGACGCCCGGCCGGCCGGAATCGTTGCGCAGCAAGCGTTCCGGGTCCGCGGTGCCGGTGACCGCGAGGCCGTACTTGGGCTCCGGGTCGTCGACGCTGTGCCCGCCGGACAGATGGCACCCGGCCTTCGCGCAGACGTCCAGGCCGCCGCGCAGCACCTCCGCGGCCAGCTCGAACGGCAGCACCTCCCGCGGCCAGCCGAGGAGATTGACCGCGACCACCGGGACCCCGCCCATCGCGTAGACGTCGGACAGCGCGTTCGCGGCGGCGATGCGGCCCCAGTCGTACGGATCGTCGACGACCGGGGTGAAGAAGTCCGTCGTCGCGATCAGCGCGATGTTCCCGGCGATCCGGACGGCCGCCGCGTCGTCGCCGTCGTCGAGGCCGACCAGCAGCTCGCCGGGCGGGTCCGCCGGCGCGGCGCCGGACAGGCCGCGGACGATCGTTTCCAGCTCTCCGGGCGGGATTTTGCACGCGCAGCCGCCGCCGTGGGCGTACTGGGTCAGCCTCATGCTTTTCATCATGCGGGGGCGCGACGGTCTTGGCAGGATGGCGGAATGCCCCAGGGAGGCGTATCCGGCCTGGTGACCGGCGCGGTCTTCAACACCGTTGAGCGGCAGGTCCTGCCGCTGGCGGGTTCGATTCCCGTCCGCCTCCGCCATGGGTGACCCGCGCCGGGCGATCCCGCGCACCGACGCCGTGCTCGGCGAGCCGCGGATCGCGAAAGCCGCCGGGACGCTCGGCCGCGACCTGGTCAAGTCGCTGGTCGCCGCGGCGCAACAGCGGGCCCGGGCCGGGGAGATCGAGCCCGGCGAGGTCGTCGCGGAGGTCGTGGCCCAGTTGCCCGCGACGGTGTCCTCGCTGCGGCCGGTGCTCAACGCGACCGGCGTTCTCGTGCACACCAACCTCGGCCGGGCTCCGTTGTCCGCCGCCGCCGTGGACGCGATCGCCGCCGCGGGCGGCGCCACCGACGTCGAGTTCGCGCTCGAAACGGGGGAACGGGCGAAACGCGGCCGCGGCACCCTGGCCGCGCTGGCGGAAGCGGTGCCGCGCGCGGAGGCGGTGCACGTGGTCAACAACAACGCGGCGGCCTTGCTGCTGTGCGCGCTGACCTTGGCTCCAGGCAAGGAAATCGTGGTCAGCCGCGGCGAACTGGTCGAGATCGGCGACGGTTTCCGCATCCCCGACCTGCTCGCCTCGACCGGGGCCCGGCTGCGCGAAGCCGGCACCACCAACCGGACCTCGGCCGAGGATTACGCGGCGGCCGTCGGCCCGGACACCGGATTCGTGCTCAAAATCCATCCCTCGAACTACCGGGTCACCGGGTTCACGTCGGAAGCGAGCGTCGCCGAACTGGCCGGGCTCGGCGTGCCGGTGGTCTCCGACGTGGGGTCCGGCCTGCTCGCGCCGCATCCGCTGCTGCCGGACGAACCGGACGTGACGACCGCGCTGGCCGACGGCGCGAACGTCGTGACCGCGAGCGGAGACAAGCTTCTCGGCGGTCCGCAGGCGGGCTTGCTTTTCGGCGATGCCGAGCTGGTGCGACGGCTGCGGCGGCATCCCGCGGCGCGGGCGCTGCGGGTCGACAAGCTGACGCTCGCCGCCCTCGAAGCCACCCTCCGCGGCCCGGAACCACCGGTGCGGGCGGCACTTTCGGCGGAGGTCGCCGATCTGCGGGTGCGCGCGGAAGCCTTGGCCGCGTCGCTGCGCTCGGCTGGCGTGGCCGCGGAGGCGGTCGACTCGACGGCGGTCGTGGGCGGCGGGGGTGCGCCGGGAGTCGAGCTGCCGAGCGCGGCGGTCGCGTTGCCTGCCCGGTACGCGGAGGCGTTGCGGCTGGGCGAGCCTGCTGTTGTCGGGCGGACAACGCGGGATCGGTGCTTGCTGGACCTGCGGACGGTTTCCCCGGCGGACGATTCGGTGGTGCGGGAGGCGGTCCGCCGATGCGGGTGATCGGTGCGGCTGGGCGGGTCGATCGCGGGCGGGGTGCGCTGGTTCGCCGCAGTGGCGAGGCGGGGCGAGGGGTTCTGTCGCGTGGGTGCGGGGTGTGGGCGGCCTGCATTGGTGAGTCGGGGCGAAGGGTTCAGCCGCGTCGCGGTGTGCGGGTGGCCTGCCCTGGTGGGGAGGGGCGGCGGTTCGGGCCGGGAGACGGGCAGCTGATTATGCGTGAGTCGGTTCAGGCGATCGCCGCGGTGGGCCGGTGGAGTCGCGAGCGTCGGCACAGCCTGGCCCCCGATCTCACGCCAGAGCCGCCCGCGGCCGTGCGGGAGGCCCGATGCGGGTGATCGCCACCGCCGGGCACGTCGACCACGGGAAGTCCACCCTGATCCGCCGTCTCACCGGCATGGAGCCCGACCGGTGGGCCGAGGAACGCCGCCGCGGGCTGACGCTCGACCTCGGATTCGCTTGGACCCGGCTGGGCGGCGAGGAGATCGCCTTCGTGGACGTCCCCGGGCACCAGCGGTTCGTGCCCACCATGCTCGCGGGCGTCGGCCCGGTCCCGGCCGCGCTGTTCGTCGTGGCCGCGGACGAGGGGTGGATGCCGCAGTCGGCTGAGCACTTGGCGGCACTAGACGCGTTCGGCGTCCGGTACGGCCTGCTCGCCGTCACCAAATCCGACCGCGCGGACCCAGGCCCGGCGACGACGGCGGCGCTCGAGGAAATCGCGGCGACGGCGCTGGGCGAGGTGCCTGCGGTGAGCATCAGCGGCACGACGGGCGAAGGTCTCGAGGAACTGCGCGGTCAGCTTGCCAAGCTGGCCGCCAGGTTGCCGCCGCCGGATCTGGAAGCGGACGTCCGGCTGTGGATCGACCGGGCGTTCACGATCAAAGGCGCGGGCACCGTGGTCACCGGAACCCTCGGCGGCGGAACGCTGCGGGTCGGCGACGAGCTGACGCTCGGCGCGCACAAGGTCCAGATCCGCGGCTTGCAGGCGCTCGGCGAACCGCGCGAAAGCGTCTCCGCGGTGGCTCGGGTCGCGGTGAATTTGCGCGGCGTGCCCAAAGAGTCGGTCGGGCGCGGGGACGTTCTGCTGACTCCGGGCGCGTGGCGTCCAGCGACGGAAGCCGACGTCCGGTTGCGCGGCGCACCGTCCGGCGAACTGCACCGGAATCTCGTGCTGCACTTCGGATCCGCGGCCGTGCCGATCCGGATTCGCCCGCTCGGGCCGGACACCGCGAGGCTGCTGCTCGCGAACCCGTTGCCGCTCCGGACCGGCGACCGAGGGCTGCTGCGCGACCCGGGGGAGCACCGGATCCCGGCCGGGTTCGACGTGCTGGACGTCCGGCCGCCGTCGCTCGCGCGCCGTGGCGCCGCGCGGGCGCGGGGCGAAGAGCTGGCGGCCCCGGAACCGGGCTGGGATTACCTCCGCCGCGAGGGTTTCGTGCGCCACGAAGACTTTCGCGCGCTGGGGCTTCCGGAGGCGGGCGAGCGGCTCGGCGGCTGGCATGCCGACCCGGGACGCCTCAGCCGGTTGCGGGCTGAGGTCGCGGAGGTGGTCGCGGACTGGACCCGCGAACATCCGCTGGCGGCGGGGATTCCGGCCGAGGCGCTCCGGCAGCGGCTCGGCCTGCCGGACGCGGACCTCGTCCCGGCGGTCCTCGGCGGCGGGCTGGTGCTCAAGGACGGTCTCGTCCGCGCACCCGGCGCGGGGCTGACTCCCGAAGTGGCCCGGGCGATCGACGTCCTCGAAAGGCGGTTCGCCGACCATCCGTTCCGCGCCCCGGAAGCGGACGAACTGCGCGAACTCGGCCTGGGCAAACGGGAATTGGCCGCCGCGGTCCGCGTGGGCCGGTTGCGGGCGATCGCCGACGGCGTGGTGCTGGGGCCGGACGCGCCGGAGCGAGCGGCGGAAGTGCTGGCCGCGCTCGGCGAACCGTTCACCGTGTCGCGGGCCCGGCAGGCGCTGGACAGCACCCGCCGGGTGATGATCCCGCTGCTGGAGCGTCTCGACGCCGCCGGGCTCACCGAACCGCTCGGCGACGGGACCCGCCGGACGTGTGCACGGGGCTGCGCGGGCCGGGAGAACGGATTACCGTGACAGCGTGGGCATGCGGCAGTGGATCGAAGGCTGGCCGGTGTACCGGCAGCTGGCCGGTCCCGACCGCACTGCGCGCGCCTCGGCGGCCAAGTCGCGCGGTTCGGAAAACTGGCACGCTCGCACCGAGGACGCCGACAAGGTAGTCCGTTCGGTCTGTCCGTATTGCGCGGTCGGCTGCGGGCAGAAGGTGTACGTCAAGGACGGCGCGGTCACCCAGATCGAGGGCGACCCGGATTCGCCGATCTCCCGGGGCAGGCTGTGCCCGAAGGGGTCGGCCAGCAAACAGCTCGTGACCAGCCCGAGCCGCGTCACCGAAGTCCTCTACCGCCGGCCGTACGGGACCGAATGGGAACGGCTGTCCCTCGACCAGGCGATGGACATGATCGCCGACCGCGTGCTCAAGACGCGCGCCGAAACGTGGCAGGACGCCGACGACCAGGGCCGCAAGCTCAACCGCACGCTCGGTTTCGCGAGCCTCGGCGGCGCGACCCTGGACAACGAAGAGAACTACCTGATGAAGAAGCTGTACACCGCGCTCGGCGCGATACAGATCGAAAATCAGGCCCGTATTTGACACTCCGCCACGGTTCCCGGTCTGGGGACCTCCTTCGGTCGTGGAGGCGCCACGACGTTCCAGCAAGACCTCGCCAACGCCGACTGCATCGTCATCCAGGGCTCGAACATGGCCGAATGCCATCCGGTCGGGTTCCAGTGGGTGATGGAGGCGAAGGCCCGCGGCGCGAAGATCATCCACGTCGATCCGCGGTTCACCCGCACCAGCGCGGTCGCGCACTTGCACGCGTCGGTGCGGGCGGGTTCGGACATCGCGTTCCTCGGCGGGCTGATCAACTACGTCCTGCAGAACGACCTCGACTTCCGCGAGTACGTCGTGGCCTACACGAACGCCGCCGCGATCCTGACCGAACAGTTCGCCGACACCGAGGACCTTGACGGCCTGTTCTCCGGCTTCGACCCGGAGCACCGGCAGTACGACAACTCGACCTGGGCGTACGAGGACGCGGAAGCAACCCCCGCGGCCGGCGCTCGCGACCCCGATCAGCCGGGCGGCCACCACGGCGGCGAGAAGCACCAGACGTCCGCGCGCGCCGAGTCGTACGGCAGCGGCGGCGCAGCGCTGGAAACGAAACCGAAGACCGACGAGACGCTGCGGCATCCGCGGTGCGTTTACCAAGTCCTCAAACGGCATTTCGCCCGCTACACGCCTGAGGCGGTCGCCGACATCTGCGGCCTGCCGGTCGAGCAGTTCACCGAAATCGCCGAGGCGATCACCGCGAACTCCGGCCGCGACCGCACGACGGCCTGGGTGTACTCGGTCGGCTGGACGCACCACACGGTCGGCGCGCAGTACATCCGCACCGCCTCGATCCTGCAGACGCTGCTGGGCAACATCGGCCGCCCGGGCGGCGGTATCCTCGCGCTGCGCGGGCACGCCAGCATCCAGGGCTCCACCGACATCCCGACGCTGTTCAACCTGCTGCCCGGCTACATCCCGATGCCGCACGCGCACCAGCACCTCGACCTCGACAGTTTCGTCGAGGCCGACGCGGGCAAGACCGGCTTCTGGGGCAACATGCGCTCCTACACCGTCAGCCTGCTCAAGGCGTACTGGGGAGACAGCGCCCAGCCGCACAACGATTTCCGCTTCGGCTACCTGCCGCGGCTGACCGGCGACCACGGGACGTACGCGACCGTCCAGAAGCAGATCGCGGGGGAGTGCAAGGGCTACTTCCTGGTCGGCGAGAACCCGGCGGTCGGCTCGGCCAACGGCAAGTTCCAGCGGCTCGGGCTGGCCAATCTCGACTGGCTGGTGGTCCGCGACCTGCAGCTGATCGAGAGCGCGACGTTCTGGAAGAACGGCCCGGAGATCGAGACCGGCGAACTCAAGCCCGAGGAGATCGGCACCGAGGTCTTCTTCCTGCCCGCCGCCGCGCACACCGAAAAGGACGGCAGCTTCACCAACACCCAGCGCCTGCTGCAATGGCACCACAAAGCGGTCGAACCGCCCGGCGACGCCCGCAGCGACCTGTGGTTCTACTACCACCTGGGCAGGCTGATCCGGGAACGCATCGGCAGCGATGCGAAAGATGCCCCGTTGCGCGATCTGGCCTGGAGCTACCCGACCGAAGGGCCGACCGCCGAGCCGAGCGCGGAGTCCGTGCTCGCGGAGATCAACGGCCACGGCCCGAACGGACCGCTCTCGGCCTACACCCAGCTCAAGGACGACGGCTCGACGTCGTGCGGCTGCTGGATCTACTGCGGCGTCCGCGCCGACGGCCACAACCATGCCGCGAACCGGCGGCCGGGCTCCGAACAGGACTGGATCGCGAACGGCTGGGCCTGGGCGTGGCCGGCGAACCGGCGGATCCTGTACAACCGCGCCTCGGCGGACCCGGACGGGAAACCGTGGAGCGAACGCAAAAAGCTGCTCTGCTGGGATGCCGAGCAGCGCAAGTGGACCGGCCCCGACGTCCCGGATTTCGAGCCGAACAAGGCTCCGGATTACGTCCCGCCGGACGGCGCGAGGGCACAGGACGCGCTGAGCGGCCGCGATCCGTTCATCATGCAGACCGACGGCAAAGCCTGGCTTTACGTCCCCGCCGGACTGGCCGACGGACCGCTGCCCACGCACTACGAGCCCTTCGAAAGCCCGGTCGGCAACGCCCTCTACCGCCAGCAGGAGTCGCCGGTGCGCCAGACGCTGGACAGCCCGGTGAACCAGTACAACCCGGCGCGCAGCGAGGTCTACCCGTACGTGTTCACCACCTACCGGCTCACCGAGCACCACACTGCGGGCGGGATGAGCCGGACGCTGCCGTACCTGTCCGAACTCCAGCCGGAGTTCTTCTGCGAGGTCTCGCCCGCGCTGGCGGCCGAACGCGGGCTGGCGCATCTCGGCTGGGCGACCATCGTCTCGGCGCGGACGGCGATCGAGGCCCGCGTCCTGGTCACCGACCGGGTCAAACCGCTCAAGGTGCGCGGCCGCACCGTTCACCAGGTCGGGTTGCCGTACCACTGGGGCCCGAACGGGCTGTCTCGCGGCGACGCGGCCAACGACCTGCTGTCGATCGTGATGGATCCGAACGTGCACATCCAGGAGGCCAAAGCGGCCACCTGCGACATCCGCCCCGGCAGGCGGCCCCGAGGGCCGGAACTGCTGGAATTCGTGGCGGAGTACCGGAGGCGAGCCCATGGCTGAGTACGGCGCCCAGCCCCGGATGGGGTTTTTCACCGACACGTCGGTGTGCATCGGCTGCAAGGCGTGCGAGGTCGCGTGCAAGGAGTGGAACGGCGTCCCGGAGGCGGGCGGGCAGGACCTGCTCGGGCTGTCGTATGACAACACCGGAGACCTCGGTTCGAACACCTGGCGGCACGTGGCGTTCATCGAACAGCCCGCGGTAGACCTGGGGATGCCGACGATCGGAGCGCCGGGACAGCAACCGGAAGAGCCGGGCGTGCGCTGGCTGATGTCCAGCGATGTCTGCAAGCACTGCACGCACGCGGCCTGCCTCGACGTCTGCCCGACCGGCGCGCTGTTCCGCACCGAATTCGACACGGTCGTGGTGCAGCAGGACATCTGCAACGGTTGCGGCTACTGCGTTCCCGCTTGCCCGTACGGGGTCATCGAAAAACGCGAAAGCGACGGCCGCGCGTTCAAGTGCACCCTCTGCTACGACCGGCTCGGCGCCGGGATGGAACCCGCGTGCGCCAAGGCTTGCCCGACCGATTCCATCCAGTTCGGCGAACTGGACGAACTCCGCGAACGCGCCGCCGCGCGAGTGTCGGCGCTGCACGACGACGGCGTTCCGGAGGCGCGGCTCTACGGCCACGATCCCGAGGACGGGGTCGGCGGGGACGGCGCGTTTTTCCTGCTGCTGGACGAACCCGAGGTCTACGGCTTCCCGCCGGATCCGGTGGTGACGACGCGAGATCTGCCGCAGATGTGGAAGCGGGCCGCGACGACCGCCGCCGGGGTGGCGGCGGCGCTGGTCGTGTCGTTCCTGGGACGGCGCCGATGAGCCCCCGCCGCGAACGGGCGATGGTCGAGCCCGCCGAATTCCGTTCGTACTACGGCAGGCCGATCCTCAAAGAGCCCGCCTGGAAGCAGCCGGATGTCCCGCTGTACCTGTTCCTCGGCGGTGCGGCCGGCGCTTCGGCGTCGATGGCCGCGCTCGCCGACGCGACCGGACGGCCGGAGTTGGCGAAGGTCGGCAGGCTGGCGGCGTCGGGCGGGTCGATCGCCAGTGTCGTCGCGCTGATCCACGACCTCGGCAAGCCGACGCGGTTCCTGAACATGCTGCGCGTGCTCAAGCCGACTTCGCCGCTGTCGGTGGGATCCTGGATCCTCTCGCCGTTCTCCGGACTCGCCGCCGGGGCGGCTTTTTCCACGCTGACCGGGCGGTTCCCGCGGCTGGGCCGGTTGGCCGGGGCGGGTGCGGGAGTGCTGGGCCCGGCGATGTGCACCTACACCGCGGTGTTGCTGGCCGACACGGCGACGCCGTCCTGGCACGAAGCGCACGGCACGCTGCCGGTGCTGTTCGCGGGCAGCGCGGTGACCAGCGGGGCCGGAATCGCGCTGATCGCGGTGCCGCGCAAGGAAAACGGCCCGGTCGTGCGGGCCGGGCTCGCCGGTGCCGCGGCGGAGCTGGTCGCCGAGCATCATGTTGAAACCGGCCTGGGGCTGGCTTCGGAGCCTTACCGGACCGGCCGGGCTGGGCGGTTGCTGAAGGCCGCCAAGGTGCTCACTGCTGCGGGTGCGACGTTGTCGCTGGCGGCGCGGAAGCATCGTGCGGCGGGGGTAGCTGCGGGTGTGGCGTATCTGGCGTCGGGGTTGTGTACGCGGTTCGGGGTCTACGCCGCTGGCGTTGAGTCCACAAAGGACCCCAAGTACGTCGTAGTGCCGCAGCGCGAACGACTCGCGCGGCGTGCGGAGAAGCGTTAGCGCGCGGCCCGGACGCACCGCCACAGTTCTTCGCCGTACGGCACGGCGATGAGCCCGGCGATGGCCGCCCCGATCCCGGCGAGGTAGCCGCCCGGCAGCTGGCGGCGTTTGGGCCGCAGCTGCCAGGCGCTGCGCCGGTCGTCGGCGTGCAGCAGTTCCCGGACGTCTTTCCAGTGCAGGCAAGCGATCGCCGCGGTGCCCATGAACGGCAGCGACTCCAGGAAGCTGTGGATGTGCTGCTCGATCGGCTTCACCTCGCGGGCGCTGTCCACCGCGGTCTTGACGTCCCACAGCGCGGTCGCCTCGTGCGCGGCGATGGTGGCGGCCATGATCGTCAGGACGAGCGGGTTGACCTCGCACAGCAGCACGAGCGTGATCGGCAGTCCCACCTCGGCCATCATCAGCAGGTGGATCAGCGATTCCCGCACCCCGGCCGTTTCCTCGATCCGGGTGCGCCGGTGCTGCCACCAGTCGAGCAGCCCGGGCACGAACCACGCCGGGAGGATGCCGTAGAGCAGATACCGCAGGGTGGCGGTTTCGATGTCGGACGCCCGCTCGGGGATCCGCATCCGCGACCGGTCCGTGACCGCCTTGCGCAGCGTTTTCAGCGGAGTTTTCATGCGGCGGGCTCCAGCAGGATCTTCTGTGCTCCGTCGAGCTTCTTCTGGAAGATGTCGTACGCCCGCGGCGCGTCGGCCAGCGGGAGCTTGTGCGTCGCGAAGCCCTCGACGCCGAGGGGGTCGCCGTCCGCGGTGAGCACCGGCAGGATGTCGTCGATCCACCGCCGGACGTTCGCCTGCCCGGTGTGCAGGCGGATCTGCTTGTCGAAGACCTCCATCATCGGGATCGGGTCGGCCATCCCGCCGTACACCCCCGACAGCGAGATCGTGCCGCCGCGCCGGACGCTGTCGATGGCCGCGTACAGCACGCTCAGCCGGTCGACCCCGGCCTTTTCGGTCACCTTGGCTCCCACCGCCTGCGGCAGCAGCGCGACCAGGTTGTGCGCGAGTTTCCCGATCGGGGCGCCGTGGGCTTCCATGCCGACCGCGTCGATCACCGAATCCGCGCCGCGGCCCCCGGTCAGGTCGCGGATCGCGTCGCCGATCCGCCGGTGGTCGCGCAGATCCAGGGTCGTCGCGCCGTGCGCGCGGGCCCGCGCCAGCCGTTCGGGCACGAGATCGACCCCGATCACCTCGCCCGCGCCCTGGTGCAGGGCGACCCTGGCCGCCATCTGGCCGATCGGGCCGAGCCCGAAGACCACGACGGAGCCGCCGTCCGGGACGTCCGCGTACGCCACGGCCTGCCACGCCGTCGGGACCACGTCGGACAGGTAGACGAACCGCTCGTCCGGCGGGCCCTCGGGCACCTTGATCGGCCCGTACTGCGCTTGCGGGACGCGGAGGTATTCGGCCTGCCCGCCGGGCACTTGGCCGTAGAGCTTGGTGTAGCCGAGCAGGGCCGCGCCCTTGCCCTGGTCCTTGACCTGGGTGGTCTCGCACTGCGACTGCAGGCCGCGTTCGCACATCCAGCAGTGGCCGCAGGAGATGTTGAACGGCACCACCACGCGGTCGCCCGGTTTCAGCGTGCTCACGCCGCTGCCGACCTCCTCGACGATTCCCATCGGCTCGTGGCCGAGGACGTCGCCCTCGGTCATGAACGGGCCGAGGACCTCGTACAGGTGCAGGTCCGAGCCGCAGATGCCGGTCGAGGTCACGCGCACGACGGCGTCGGTCGGCTCCTCGATCTTCGGGTCCGGGACGCGCTCGACTCGCACGTCCCGCTTGCCGTGCCAGGTCACTGCTTTCATGGCGGCCGGATTCCCCTTGCCGGGGCGGGCAAACGTCCGCAGGTCACAGGCCGCGCAGATCGGCGACGAACTCGTCGTAGGCGGTGGTCCGGTCGGGGGCGCGCAGCACGGCGGACGGGTGCACGGTGGCGACCGCCGAGGCGAACATCCCGGCGAACTCCTCCGGCGGATCCAGCTGTTCGCCGCGGTGCCGGGTGAGCCGGAAACCGCTGCCGTACACCGATTGCGCCGCCGTCGCGCCCAGCAGCAGCACGAGCCGGGGCTGAACGGCCCGGAGTTCGGCCACCAGCCACGGCCGGCACGCGACGACCTCGGACCGCGCCGGTTTTTCGTGGATCCGGCGTTTGCCGCGGAGCTGGAACTTGAAGTGCTTGACCGCGTTGGTCACGTAGAGGGAATCGCGCTCGACGCCCGCGTCGGCGAG
Organism: Amycolatopsis sp. NPDC054798; assembly: GCF_053611505.1. Lineage (NCBI taxonomy): Bacteria > Bacillati > Actinomycetota > Actinomycetes > Pseudonocardiales > Pseudonocardiaceae > Amycolatopsis > Amycolatopsis sp. NPDC054798. The sequence continues at coordinate 93,861 of NZ_JBSHAM010000027.1, forward strand.
CGCCCGGTCGAGCAGCTTTCCGGCCGGGCCGACGAACGGCTCGCCGCGCTGGTCCTCCTGATCGCCGGGCTGCTCGCCGAGCGCGAAGATCTCCGCCCGTTGAGGGCCCGCACCGAAAACCGTCCCCGTGGCGTCGCGGTACAGACCGCAGCCCCGGCAGTCCCGGGCTGCTCGGCGGAGCGTGTCGAGGCTGGTGGTGTCCGGCGGCTCGGCTCCGGGTTCCTGACGCGCGACCATCGGATCCCGTTACCCGCAACGAGGCTGGCGCAAACACGACGAGCGCACTGCCGCCGGGAGAGCTAACGTCGGGGGCCATGACCGACATCACCAGCCTGATCCTCGACGATCACGAGCGGTTCCGGCGGGCGTTCGCGGCGCTGGACGACCTCACTGGCCCGGAGGAGCTGGCCCGGGCGTGGGAGCCGCTCGCCGCGCTGCTGGACCTGCACGCGGCGGCCGAAGAGGCGGTCTTCTACCCCGAGCTGATCCAGCGCGGCGCCGACGCCGAGGACGAGACGCTCGACGCGGTCGGCGACCACAACGACATCCGCGACGCCGTCGCCGAAACCCGGCGGCACCCGGCGGGCAGCGCGGCCTGGCTCGCGGCGGTCCGGCAAGCCCGCACCGCCAACAGCGAGCACATGGCCGAGGAGGAGGACGACGCGCTCGCCGATTTCCGCCAGCACGCCGATCCGGGCCTGCGCGAGGAACTAGGCCGGAAATTCCTCGCGTTCAAGGCCGAGCACGAGGGCGGCAAGGGCATCGACACCGGGGACGTCGACCCGGAGCGGTACGTCGCGGAGCAGGAGCGCAAAGCCGGGAAGAACCCGCCGGACGACGGTTCGCTGGGCATCGGCGGCCTGAAGGACTGAAGGAAGAGGGGAGCACGATGAACCACCTGATGCGCGAGCTGGCCCCGATCCCGGCCGAGGGCTGGAAGCAGATCGACGACGAGGCGCGGGAACGGCTGGCGGCCCACCTCGCGGCCCGCAAGATGGTCGACGTCGAAGGCCCGCACGGCTGGCGGCATTCGGCCACGTCGCTCGGCCGGACCCAGCGGATCGATCCGCCGGAAACCGCGCGCGAGCGCGAAACCCTCGCGCAGCAGCGCCGGGTGCTTCCGCTGGTGGAGGTGCGCGTGCCGTTCACCGTCGAGCGCAAGGAACTCGAGGACGCCGAACGCGGCGCCGACGACCTGGAGTTCGACGACCTCGACCAGGCCGCCGCCCAGGTGGGCCTGCTGGAGAACCGCGCGGTGTTCCACGGATGGCCGGACGCGGGGATCACCGGGATCGTCGAGGCGAGCCCGTACGACCACGGGATGCTGGGCAACGATCCGGAACGGTATCCGCACGTGGTGGCCAACGCGGTGAACACGTTGCGGTGCAAAGGAATCGAGGGCCCGTACGCGCTGGCGATCAATCCCGAGGGCTACACCGCCATCGTGGAGAGCACCGAGCACGGCGGCCTTCTCGTGCTCGACCACCTCCGCCGGGCGCTCGGCGGCGGCCGGGTGAAGCGGACGCCAGGACTGACCGGCGCTGTCGTGCTGAGCCTGTCCGGCGGGGACTTCGTCCTCGAACTCGGCCAGGACTTGTCGGTCGGCTACCGCCACCACGACGCCGAGACGCTCACTCTGTACCTGGAAGAGAGCTTCAGTTTCCGGGTGACCGAACCGGACGCGGCGTTCGTGCTCGACTGAGCACGCGCGCGGTATCGCGACGGCCGGAGCCGGGGTGAGCACGATTCCTCCGCGCCGCGGCCGGGTATCCGGCTGGCATGAGCAGTCGCGGAAAGATCCAAGTCACCACCCGAGTGCGGCTCGACGACGCCGGCGACCTCGCCGAGCACTACACGCCCGGAGTCGCCGAGCTGGCCAAACGCGTCGCCGAGGACCCGTCGGTGCTCGCGCGGGAAACCGTGCGCAGCAACTCCGTCGCGATCGTCTCCGACGGTTCCGCGCTGCTCGGTCTCGGCGACCAGGGACCGGCCGCCGCGCTGCCGGTGATGGAGGGCAAAGCGGCGCTGCTGAAGCGGTTCGCCGACGTCGACGCGTGGCCGATCTGCCCGGTCAGCCGCGAACCGGAAGACCTGGTGCGCACCGCCAAGGACCTGGCGACGTCCTTCGGCGCGATCAACCTGGAAGACATCGCCGCACCCCGGTGCTTCACCGTGGAGCGGCAGCTGCACGACGAGCTGGACGTGCCCGTTTTCCACGACGACCAGCACGGGACCGCAGTCGCCGTGCTGGCCGCCCTGGACAACGCGCTCAAGCTGACCGACCGCACGCCCGGCGACACCTCGGTGGTGATCTCCGGCGCGGGCGCGGCCGGATCCGCTATCGCCCGGCTGCTGCTGAAGGCGGACTACCGCGCGGAGCGCATCGTGGTCTGCGACAGCCAAGGCACGCTGCACGGCGAACGCGATCTGACCGGCGAGAAGCAATGGCTCGCGGAAAACACCAACCGCGGCGACGCGGTCCGGGGGAGCCTGCAAGACGCGCTGCGCGACGCGGACGTTTTCATCGGCGTCAGCGTCGGCGGCCTGCTCAAGGGCGACGACCTCGCCCGGATGGCCGACCGGGCGATCGTGTTCGCGCTGGCCAATCCGGATCCGGAGGTCGACCCGGAGGTCGCGCACGAGCACGCGGAGATCGTCGCGACCGGGCGCAGCGACCTGCCCAACCAGATCAACAACGTCCTCGTGTTCCCGGGGATGTTCCGGGGGCTGCTCGACTCCGGCGCCCCGAAGGTGACTGGCCGCATGCTGCTCGCCGCCTCGCACGCGCTCGCCGCAACGGTGGGCGGCGACCTCGATCGCGAGCACATCGTGCCCAGCGTCTTCGACGAGGGCTTGGTGCCCGCGATCGCCGAGGGCGTCGGCGGCGCGGCGGAAAACGACTGAACCGGGAGACGGAATGAAAAGCGCAGAGTCCGAACGCAAATACGAGCTGAGCCTGACCGCGCGGGTGCCGCAGCTGGCGGGCAAGGGGATCACGCAGGAAGCTCCCGCCGAGCAGAAGCTGGCGGCCGTTTATTACGACACCAAGGATTTCCGGTTGGCCAGAGCCGGAATCACGCTGCGAAGAAGCAGCGACGCCGGATGGTGCCTGAGATTGCCCTTCGCCACCGGTGCCGGCCCGGAATTGCGGGTTCCGCTCCACTCCGAATCAAAAGTGCCCGGCGAGCTGGTGACGCTGGTCCGCGCGTTCACGCTGGACCGGAAGCTGCGACCGGTGGCGCAGATGCGGACCGACCGGTTCACCCACCGCCTGGCCGACGCCTCCGGCCGCACCCTGGCGACGCTGGCGGACGACCACGTCACCGGTGAAGTCCTCGGGGGACACACGGTCAGGCTGGACCGCTGGCGGGAGCTGGAGGTCGAGGCGGGGCCGGAGCTTCTTGCCAGGGTCGACCGGACCTTGCGCAAGCGCGGGGCGGAAAACGCCTGGTGGCCGTCGAAACTGCAGAGGCTGATGGGTGCGGGAGCTGAGGAAGCGCGCGGTTCGCGCGAGGTCTTGCCCGCGTATCTGAGCGAGCAGTTCGAGCGGTTGCGCCGCGCTGACTTGGGTTTCCGGGTCGGGGCGGACGATTCGGTGCACCAGCTGCGGGTGGCGGCGCGGAAGCTGCGCAGCGTTCTCCAGACGTTCAAACCCTTGGTGGGCAAGAAAAAGGCCGTCGCGGTCGCAGCGGAGCTGAAGTGGCTGGGAGCCGAACTCGCCCCCGCGCGCGACGCCGAAGTCAGCCAAGCCCGCCTCGAAGCCTGTCTGGACGAGGTGCCGCCGGAGCTGGTTTTCGGCCCGCTGCGGCAATACCTGACCCGCGACTTCGCCCGCGCTTCCCGCACGGAACTGGACCGCGCGACGGAAGCGTTGTCCAGCACCCGATACGTCGCCTTGCTGCAGTCGATCGCCGAGCTGCTCGACACGTTGCGTCCAGCGGGCAAGAAGGCATTGCGGAAGCCTCTGCGCAAGACGGCGCGCAAGCTTTACCGGGCCGCCGAGGCGACGGAGGGGCTCAGCGGCACCGAGCTGGAGAAGGCTTTGCACAACGTCCGGAAGAAGGCCAAGCGCGCCCGTTACGCCGCGGACGCCGTCCGGCCGGTGTTCGGCAAGAAGCTGCGCACGTGGCGCAAGAACGTCAAGGCGGTGCAGCAGACGCTCGGCAAGCACCAGGACAGCGTGGTCGACCGCGCGACGTTGCGGCACTTCGCGATCGACGGCTTCAGCGAGAACCAGAACACGTTCACCTTCGGTCTTCTCTACGGCCGCGACGAAGCCGCGGCGAGGATGCTGCGGGACCGGTTCGCCGGCGAATGGCGCGCGCTGCGGAACGGCGCCCGCCCGTCCTGGCTGAAGGGGTGAGCGCCGTTACTGTCCACTGAGGACAGTGTGGTCCTTTTCGCGTTTAACGCGGCCGGATCGGGGAATCCCACGCGAAATGGGATCACAACTGACCGCGACATGGGTATCGGCGATCGGGAGCGCGGGCTCGCTGCTGGGCTTCGCCTCGTACGTCTGGATCATGCTGCTGAACCGGAAGGACCAGGCGGAGATCCGGCAGGAGCAGCAGGCGCAGTCGGTCTCCGCGTGGCTCGACGAGGGAGTCCGGCACGAGCGTGACGAGGATTACGTCGTGTGCGCGCACAACAGCGGCGACGCACCGGTGTTCGACTGCTCGCTGGAAATCCACCGCCCGGACGAGGACGAGCCGCACTGTGTCCGGCTCGCCATCATCCCGCCGGGAGCGACCGCCGTCCGCGCGCTGCCGTTCGGCGACGACGCCATGTCGGCGGACGACTTGTATTCGGCGGCCGCCGTGCCCGGCCTGTCCTTCACCGATTCCCGCGGCGGCCACTGGACCCGCGACACCTCGGGCGTGCTCAACCGCACCGACCGTCGTTCGCTGCGCGGGCGCTGGCTGCCCAGCAGCTGATTCCGCACCCTTACTCCGGAGAAAGGCATCCGTGACCGCCACCCCGCACATCCCGCCCAGCAACCCGCAGGCAGCGTCCACCGCACTGCGCGGCTACCTCGCCGACGTCACGCGCGCGCTCGGGATCGGCCTCGAATCCTGCACCGTCGACCAGGACTCGCCGCTGTCGGCGTACATCGCTCTCGACGATCGCCTGCCGGGCTATCCCGGCCGGGACGTCGCGCTCCTGTGGGACGAGGCGCACGGCTGGTCGGCCGCCGTCGAAACCCATTCCGGCGAAGATCTCATCGTGATCCGCTATCTCGGCGGCGCCAGCGTCGCGCCGCCGCCCGCGCGGCTCCGCCGGTTCGTCGCCGCGTTGCACGAGGACGATCACCGGATCGGGCAGCTCGTCCCGCCCGATCTCCGTTCCGTCGGCAGCCCGGCCGAACTCGCCACCCTGCTGAGCCTGCGCGGTGCGGCTTGAGCCCCCGCCGGGAGGTCCGTGAGGGGCCCCTTCACGGACCTGGATTCCAATGCCTGGGACCTTAAGGTGGTGCTGCGGGTGGGTTAGGAGCGCGTCGGCCCGGGTCGGGAAGGCCGAGCGGGCTGACTGCGGACGGGCCGGTCGGGCGGGAGCGCGGTGTGCGGTCTGTGAGGGGCCCCTTGAGGGAATCTGTTTGCCGG
>NZ_JBSHAM010000028.1:0-16673 GCF_053611505.1 Amycolatopsis sp. NPDC054798
GGCACCCCGAAGCCGTGTGTGAGCACGGGTGGAGGGTGCTTGTCAAGGCGGGAAAGATGCCTTGACAAGCACCCTCCTCCCGCATTTTTGGCTTCGTATCGGGGTGCAGGGCGGGGGCTGGCTGCCTGGGTTTCGCGGGGTGGGGTGGCGGCGGTTGTGGGGGTGGGGGTGTGTGCGGGTGTTCAACTCGCCGACACAACCGAGTCCCACGCGGACCTGCCTGACCAACCGGGGATGGGGGATTCGCCGCGTGTCGCGGCGAACCGGCCTACAGGCCCAATCGGGACCGCGGGCCTTGCCGCGTGCCGCGGTGAACCGGCCTACCTGCCCAATCGGGGCCACGGGCTTCGCCGCGTGCCGCGGCAAACCGGCTCACCCCCCAACTGGGACCGCGGGCTTCACCGTGCGCTGCGGCGAACCGGACCACTCGTCGAACCGGGGCCCCGGACCCGGCCGCGAACGGCCGCGAACGGCCGCGAACCGCCGCGAACCAGCCTACCCACTAGACCGGGCCGTGGACCCCGCATCGAACCGGCCCACCCAACCCCCCCGCCGACTGCCGCCAACCCACTCTCCACCCGCGAACCCCAATGTGGCATTGGGTGCATCTGACGCACCGAATGCCACATTGGGTGCGTGGGACGCACCGAATGCCACATTGGGTGCATCGCGGCGGTGGGTCGTGAGGGGAACCCTGGGGGAATCAGGGGCTGTGAAGGTTCCCCTCACGGCAGCGAAGTCCGTGAAGAGAACCCTCACGAACCGGTCAGGGGAGCAGCGCGGCGATCCCGTCCAAGACTCGCTCCAGGGCGAAGTCCTCAGGAGCGGCGGCAGGAAACTCCCGAGCCTCCGCCAATTCAGCCAAATGCGGATAGTCGCCCTCAGCCAATCGCGGTTGCAGGAACGCCCGCACATCAGCCACGTATTCGGTGGATTCCGGCGAATCCGGGTCGGCGACTGTCCGGCGACGGTCTGCGGTGGCGCGGACCACGGCGGAGACCAGCTCGGCGCACGACAGGGCGTCCACTGTGGACAAACCAGCCTCGGTGAAGACGGCCAGAAGCTGTTCGGTCCAGCGGAGGCGGTGCGGGGTAAGGCCTTCGCGAACGTCCAGCAGCCACGGGCGGGAGGCGTAGCGTTTTGTGGCTGCGTCGGCCCAGGTGCGCACAGCGGAGCGCCAGTCCGGGCCGACGGGGGCGGGCGGGGGCGGGCCGAAGCCGGCCTCGGCCAGGAGGATCAGCAGTTCGTCTTTCGAGCCTATGTAGCGGTACAGCGCGTTGGTCGTCAGCCCGAGTGCGGACGCGATGTTCGGCAGCGACGCGGCTGTCAGTCCTTCGGTGTCGGCCAGCTCGACGGCGGCCGCGACCACCGCCTCGACGGTGTGCGACGGCTTCGGTCCGCGGCGGGGGCGCGGGCCGCCCAGCCAGGCCGGGGACAGGCCCGGCGGCAGGGTGCGGGGATCGGGCTCGATCGGCATCTTTCGCTCCGGTACGTCTTTCAGTAAACTGTGCAAGTCTTACACTGATCTGGTCTGGGGGCGAGCCAACGTGAGCGAGACCAACCGGTTCGGGTTCGGGAAGGTCACCGAACTGGACCGGAAGCTGGCGGCGACCGAGGTCGAGCACGCCCGCTCCGAAGGTGCTTGCGACGGGCAGGAAGCCGCCCGCAGGCTGGCCCGGATCCGGCTCGCCGGGTCGCACGCGGCGCTGCGGGCCGCGGTCGAGGGGCGCACCTCGGTTTCGCCGCCGCCGTTGCTGGAGGCCGCGCCGAGGCTCGCGTTCGGGCTGTTCGTGCTGGTCGCGGCGGTCAACACGCTGATCTGGTTCGGGATCGGGGTCATCGGCGGGCAGTGGGATCCGCTGTGGCTGGTCTGGGTGCTGCTCGGCGGCGGAGTGCTGGTCGCGGGGGTGTGGAGCGTCCGGGACTTCGACCGGCGAGCCCGTGCTTCGGCGGGCAGGGCCTCCTGAGCAAGCCCGGGGTTCCCCGATCACCTGGGGTCCGCTAAACTGTTCAAGCCTTACACAATTAATCCCGACTCCGTCGAAGCCGTATTGGGGGGCCTCATGTCGGAGAGCACCGAGAAGACCCGCTCCGGGAGCGGACTCGCTCGCCGCATCGTCACGATCGCCTGGGGCGTCATCACGGGCGTCCAGTTCGTGATCTGGCTGCTGATGAGCCTCATCAGCATGTCGTTCAAATCGCCCTTCTGGCTGTGGACGCTGGGCGGCGGCGCGATCGTGCTCGCGGTGTGGTGGTCGCTCGAGCGCCGCGGTTCCGGGAACGGATCGGAGTGAACGACGTGCCCACCACCACTTCCGTGGCGACACCGGTCCAACTGGACGCGGTGCACAAGACTTACGGCCGCGGCGAAAGCGCCGTCGAGGCGCTGGCTGGCGTGTCCGTCGCCTTCCCGGCGGGCACCTTCACCGCGGTGATGGGCCCGTCCGGTTCGGGCAAGAGCACGTTGCTGCACTGCGCGGCCGGGCTGGACACGCCCACCTCGGGGAAGGTCACGCTCGTCGGGACCGACCTCAAGGGCAAGAACGAAACGCAGCTCACCGAACTGCGCCGCGAGCACGTCGCGTTCATTTTCCAGTCGTTCAACCTGATGCCGGCGCTGAACGTGGAACAGAACGTCACGCTGCCCACGCTGCTGGCCGGCCGTGCGCCGGACAAGGCGTGGGTGGACCAGGTGATCGCGCGCGTCGGGCTGTCCCAGCGCGTGAAGCACCGGCCTGGCGAACTGTCCGGCGGACAGCAGCAGCGCGTCGCGATCGCCCGCGCGCTCGCCGCTCGCCCGGCGGTGGTGTTCGCCGATGAGCCCACTGGCGCGCTTGACACCACCACGGCGCTCGAGGTGCTCGGCCTGATGCGCGAGCTGGTCAGCGCGGGCCAGACCATCGTGATGGTCACCCACGACCCGGTCGCGGCGTCCCACGCGGACAACGTGCTGTTCCTGGTCGACGGCCGGATCGTCACGCAGATGGCCACGCCCAGTGTCGACGCGGTCGCGAGCACGCTGGCGCACCTCGGCGAGCAAGCGCGGGGGCAACGGTGAGTTCGCGGCGAGTGGTGCTCGCGCTCGCGCTGTCGAGCCTCCGGTACCGCGCGGCGGCGTCGCTCGCGTCGTTCGTGGCCATCCTCGTCGGGTGCGGCCTGCTGATCGCGTGCGCCGGGCTGTTCGAGACGGCGATCGTGCTGAAGGCGGTGCCGCAGCGGTTGTCCGCGGCTCCGGTCGTGGTCGGCGGATCCGCCGCGTTCAAGCTGCCGGACGAGGAATCCCAGGTCGTCCCGTACGCAGAGCGTGCGGTGCTGCCGGAGGACCAGGTCGCGAAGATCTCCGCGGTGCAGGGCGTCGGGCAGGCGGTTCCGGACCTCTCGTTCGCGGCGGTGCTGCTGCACGACGGCGCGCCCGCCGAACCGGGCGCGTCTGTCCTTTCCGGACACGGCTGGGATTCGGCTTCGCTGGGCGGATACAAGCTCACCGAGGGCGCGGCTCCGAACACGCCGGGACAGGTCGTGCTCGACGCGGCCACCGCGTCCGCGGCCGGGGTGCACGCGGGAGCGGCCGTCGACTTGGCGGTGAACGGGCAGCGGCAGTCGTTCCAGGTTTCCGGGGTCGCGCAGCCGTCGCAGACTGTGCGCGCGCCCGCGTTCTTCTTCTCCGTCGCGGACGCTCAGCGGTTCAACCCGCATCCCGGCACGGTCGGGCTCGTCGGCGTTTTTCCAGCCGACGGGGTTGACGCGGCAGACCTGGCCGGAAAGATCTCAGAGCAGGTTCCTTCGCTCACCGTGCTGACCGGAGACGACCGCGGTTCGGCCGAATTCCTCGGAGTGAGCGGAAGCCAGCTGCCGCTGATCCTGCTCGCCGCAGTATTCGGCGGAATGGTCCTGGTCGTGATGGCGCTGGTGGTCTCCGCGACGATCAGCCTCACCGTCCGGCAGCGGCAGCAGGAACTCGCGCTGCTGCGGGCGACCGGGGCGACGCCGAAACAGGTGCACCGCATGGTCGTCATGGAGACGATGGCGGTCGGCGCGATCGCGGCGGTGTGCGGGGCGTTCCTGGGCAGCCTGCTCGGGAACTGGATCTTCAGCACCAGCGGCTCGCTCGGCATCGTGCCGGACGAACTCGCCTTCACCCAGGACATCATCGCGTTCGCGGCGGGAATCGTCGCCACGCTCGCGATCACCTTCGGGGCCGCGTGGTTCGCCGCGCTGGCCGCCGCGCGCGCACGGCCCATCCAGGCGCTGGCCGAAGCGGCGATCCCGGGCGTCAAGGTGAACGCGATGCGCCGCATGGGCGCGTTGATCTGCGGCGCGGCCACCGTGCTGCTCGCCGCGACCACGATCTTCATGCCCGCCGACACCGCGGCGGCGATCGGCGGTCCGGCGGTGCTCACCGGCGCGATCGGTGTCGCACTGCTCGGCCCGGAGATCATCGCCTGGGTGGTGGACCGGTTCGGTCCGTTCGTGCGCCGGGTCGCCGGTCGCGACGCCACGCTCGCGGTCATCAACACCCGGGCGCGGGCCGTCGCGTTCGCTGCCGTGCTCACGCCGATCACGCTCGCCAGCGCGGTCGCGCTCGGCAACGTGTATTCCGAGACGACCGCGCAAAAGGCGCAGATCGCCGCGTACGCCGGGCAGTTGAAGGCGGACGCGGTGGTCACCTCGACCGCGGGCGGTTTCTCGCCGGACCAGCTGGCGCAGATCCGCAGCACGCCAGGGGTTTCGACGTCGTCGCCGCTCGTCACCAGCTCCGGCTGGGTCGAAGAGCCCTATGACGGCAACGGAAGCGACCCCTTGCGGCTGCTGGGCGTCGCCGCGCAGGACCAAGGCGGCACGGTGCTCGCCACCGAGGTCACCGAAGGCTCGCTCACCGCACTGCGCGGGAATTCCGTGGCGCTGCCCGCGTCGGTCGCCGACAAACTCGAGGTCAAGGTCGGAGCCAAGATCAAGATGCGGCTGGGCGACGGGGCGCAGGTCCCGGTGACTGTGGTCGCGCTGCTGGACAGCCCGTCCAGCTACGCGAGCATGGTGCTGCCCGCCGAACTCCTGGCCGCGCACACCACCAGCGGCCTGGCGTCGCAGGTGCTCGTGCAGGGAGGCGACGCCAGCGCGATCGTGTCGGCGCTGTCCGACCGGGCGAAGGACTGGCCCGGCGTGACGGTCGGCGACGACAGTGCGCTCGCCGCGAGTTTCCAGGCGAGTGCCGACGTCGAGGCGCTGATCAACTACCTGCTGGCCGTGCTCGCCATCGCGTACGCCGCGATCGCAGCGGTGAACACGCTCGCGGTGGCCGTGCTGGCCCGCCGCCGGGAGTTCGGCGCGCAACGGCTCGCCGGCGCGGACCGCGGGCAGATCCGGCGGATGCTGTTCGTGGAAGGCGGGATCGTGGCGGTGACCGGGCTGGTGCTCGGCATCGTGATCTCGCTCTTCACCGTGGTGCCGATGGCGCTGACCACCGGCGAGATCATCCCGTCGGGGCCGATCTGGGTGTTCCTCGGCGTCGTGCTCGCGATCTTCCTGATCGTGTGGCCGGCGACCGCGCTCTCGGCCCGCCTGGCGATGCGCCACAACGCCATCGAAGCGGTGAAAATGCCCGGCCAGTAGCGGTTTCTAGGGGTACGCCGGGCCGGCCCGGGGTGGATAGTCTCGTAACGACTGTCCACACCGGGCCGGCCCGGTTTCTGTCGTATCTGGAGTGATCCCATGCGTGTACTCCTGGCCGCGCCGTCGTCAACGGCCCGTCTGCACACCCTGGTGCCCCTCGCGTGGGCGCTGCGGACCGCCGGGCACGACGTGAAAATCGCCGGACGGCCAGCGTTCGTCGAGGACATCCTCCGCACCGGCTGCGTCGCGGTCGAGCTGGAGGACGGCGACAGCGCGCTGACCGAATCCGCCGCGCTGACCGAGTTCGCGCAACTGTGGCGGCCCTCGGTGGTGGTGTCAAACGCCCCTGCCGGAATCACCGCCGCCCGTGCGGTTGACGCCAAGGCGGTACGGGTTCTTGGGCCGCAGGACGAACCCGACGCCACGGCGGACCACACGATCGACGTCGTGCCGCCTTCGTTGCGGGACAACGGCTCTTCAGGGCAGTCATTGCGGCATGTCCCGTACTTCGGTCCGATCGAGGTGCCGACTTGGTTGCGCCGCAAAGCCCGCCGCGCTCGCATTCTCCTGTCGCTGACCGACCCGGCTTGGTATGAGCCGGTCTTCCGTGCGGTGTCCGATGTAGACGCTGAAATCGTCTGCGCGGCAGACCTGCCTGCTGGGCTTTCCTTGCCACAGAAGATAAAGCTTGTCGACGCCGTGCCACCGGCTGCTGTGCTGCCGACCTGTGCGGCGGTGGTGCACGACGGTGACGAGGCTCTGGCGCTCGCTGCGGTGGCGTATGGACTGCCACAGCTGACGTTGACCGAGTCCGCTTTCGGCACTCGCGTCACCGCAGTGGGTGCCGGTATTTCCGGTGCGCCGGAAGGGATTTCCCGGCTGACCGACGAAACGCTTCGCGCCGGTGCGGACGCGTTGCGTGCGGAGGTGGCCGCGTTGCCGGCCCCTCGCGCGGTCGCCGCCGCGCTGGCCAGCTGAATGTGGGGCCGCTAGGGGTGGGGGCACGCCAGCGCCGTCGGTAGCGTTCCCGACGTGGCACTTTCCACCCTTTTCGCGGTTAGGCGGGGCGATTGGCGTGAGTAGCGACATCCAGTCCGGGGGCGAGAACGAGCGCAAACTGCTCGCCTACCTCAAACGCGCGACGACCGATCTTCGCGAAGCGAAGCGGGCACTGCAGGAAACGCGCGAGCGCGACGGCGAGCCGATCGCGATCGTCGGCATGGCCTGCCGGTACCCGGGCGGCGTCGCGTCGCCCGAGGACCTGTGGAACCTCGTCGCCACCGGAACCGACGCGATCGGCGGGTTCCCGGAGGACCGCGGCTGGCCGCTGGACACGCTGTACGACCCCGCCGGCGAACGACCCGGCACCACGAACACGCGCGAGGCCGGATTCCTGTACGACGCGGCGGAATTCGACCCGGAGTTCTTCGGCATCTCGCCGCGCGAGGCGCTCGCGATGGACGCGCAGCAGCGGATCCTGCTGGAAACCTCGTGGACCGCGCTGGAACGGGCCGGGATCGTGCCGGAGACGTTGCGGGGCAGCGAAACCGGCGTGTTCACCGGCGTGATGTACCACGACTACGCCGGACACGCGGCCGCTGGCAGCGTCGTCTCGGGCCGGGTCGCTTACGCGCTCGGACTCGAGGGACCGGCAGTGAGCGTGGATACCGCGTGCTCGTCGTCGCTCGTCGCGCTCCACTGGGCAGCGCAGGCACTTCGCCGCGGGGACTGCTCGCTGGCGCTGGTCGGCGGTGTGACGGTGATGGCCACCCCCGAAACTTTCGTGTACTTCTCCGAGCAGCGCGGGCTTTCCGACGACGGCCGCTGCAAGGCGTTCGCCGCTGCGGCCGACGGCACGGGCTGGGGCGAGGGCGCGGGTGTCCTTGTAGTCGAACGGCTTTCCGAAGCCCGTCGCAACGGGCACCCGGTGTTGGCCGTGATTCGCGGCTCCGCGGTGAACTCCGATGGCGCGTCCAGCGGTCTGACTGTCCCTAATGGACCCGCGCAGCAGCGGGTGATCCGCCAGGCACTGGAATCGGCCGGACTGACCACTGCCGACGTCGACCTCGTCGAGGGCCACGGCACCGGTACGAAGCTCGGCGACCCGATCGAGGCGCAGGCATTGCTGGCGACGTATGGCCAGGACCGCACCGAGCCGCTGTGGCTGGGCTCGCTCAAGTCGAACATCGGCCACACCCAGGCCGCGGCCGGGGTCGGTGGCGTGATCAAGGTCGTGGAAGCGATCCGGCACGGCGTGCTGCCGAAGACGCTGCACGTCGACGCGCCCTCGCCGCACGTGGACTGGTCCGCTGGCGATGTCGAGCTGCTTACCGAGGCCCGCCCGTGGCCGGAGACCGGACGCGCCCGTCGCGCCGCGGTGTCGTCGTTCGGGATCAGCGGCACCAACGCGCACGTGATTGTCGAGCAGGCTGAGCCGGTCGAGGACGCCGCTGCACCGGTGGAAGCGCCGGTGCTCGCGTGGCCGGTGTCTGCGGACAGCGCGGACACCCTCGATGCTCAGCTGAACCAGCTCTCGGACCTCGAAGGCTCACCGAGCGACATCGGTTTCTCCTTGGCCACCACCAGGTCCATGCTTGACCACCGCGCGGTGCTCGTCGGTGCCACGCGTGAGGTGGTTCGTGGTCGCCGCACCAACGGCCGTACGGCGTTCCTCTTCACCGGCCAGGGTGCCCAGCGCGCTGGGATGGGCACGGAATTGGCCGCGAAGTACCCGGTGTTCGCCGAGGCTTTCGACGCTGTGTGCGCCGAACTTGACCCGCACCTGGACCGTCCACTGAAGACAGTTCTTGACGACGCCGCCGAGCTGGAGCGCACTGGTTTCACCCAGCCCGCGTTGTTCGCGGTCGAGGTGGCGCTGTTCCGGTTGCTGGAGTCGTGGGGGATCAAGCCGGACTTCCTGCTCGGCCACTCGATCGGCGAACTCGCCGCCGCGCACGTCGCCGGGATTCTTTCGCTTCCGGACGCGGCCGCGTTGGTCGGCGCGCGGGCGCGGCTGATGCAGGCGCTCCCGGCTGGCGGTTCGATGGTGGCTCTGCAGGCGACCGAGGAAGAGGTCACGCCGCAGCTGAACGACCAGGTCAGCATCGCCGCGATCAACGGCCCGGACTCCGTCGTGCTTTCCGGCACTGAGGAAGCCGTCGCCGCTGTGGTGGCGCAGTTCGAGGGACGGAAGTCCTCGAAGCTCAAGGTGTCGCACGCGTTCCACTCGCCGCTGATGGAACCGATGCTCGCCGAATTCGCCGTCGTGGCGGAAAAACTCACCTACGCGAAGCCACAGCTCCCGATCGTCTCCACAGTCGGCACCGGCGAGGATCTGTCCACTCCGGACTACTGGGTCCGCCAAGTCCGCGCTGCAGTCCGGTTCCACGCCGGGGTCCAGACACTGGTGGACGAAGGCGTCCGAACGTTTGTCGAGATTGGACCGTCCGCGGTGCTCACCGCCGCCGCGCAGAACGGGTTCGACGACGACACCCTCGCGTTCGTCCCGGCCCAGCGCAAGGACAAGGACGAAGCGGTCGCAGTCGTCACCGCGTTCGCGACCCTGCACGCACGCGGAGTCCCGGTCGACTGGACAGCCTTCTACCCGGGCGCGCGCCGCGTCGAGCTGCCGACCTACGCCTTCCGCCGGACCCGCTACTGGCTCCCCGCCGACACGACCAGCGGCGACGCGACCCAGCACGGCCAGCGGCCCGCCGGGCACCCGATGCTGAGTTCCGTCGTCCACCTGCCGGAAACCGACTCCGTGGTACTCACCGGGCGTCTGTCGACCAACACGGTCGGCTGGGTCGCCGACCACGTCGTCCTCGGCACGGCCCTGGTGCCCGGAACGGCGTTTGTCGAACTGGCGCACCGTGCCGCCGACGAGGCCGGATGCGCCCACATCGAGGAACTCACCCTCGAAGCGCCGCTCACCCTCACCGAAAGCGCGTCGATCCAGGTCTCCGTCGAGGCTCCGGACGAGAACGGCCGTCGCTCGGTCACTGTCCACTCGCGACCGGACAGCGCCGAAGCCTGGACTCGGCACGCGAGCGGTTTCGTTGCCCCGAAGGCGGAATCGCCGTCGTTCGACCTCACCGAATGGCCGCCCGCCGGTGCCACGAAGGTCGAGCTGGACGACCCGTACACAACCCTCGCCGCGCTCGGTTACGACTACGGCCCGGCTTTCCAGGGCCTGCAAGCGATGTGGCGAGACGGCGATGTCGTCTACGCGGAAGTCACGCTTCCCGACACTGCCGAAGCCCGCGACTACGGCGTCCACCCCGCCCTGCTCGACGCCGCGATGCACGCGCAACTCATCGGCCCGGCCCCGGAAGACGGTGCCGCACCGATGCTGCCGTTCTCGTTCAGCGGCACCACGGTGCACTCGCCGGGCGCGTCGTCGCTGCGAGTCCGCGTCGCCCCGGCAGGCACCGACGCGATCACCCTGCAGATCGCCGACGCCACTGGCGGCCCGGTGCTCACCGTCGACGCACTCGCTGCGCGGGCGCTCAAGCTGGCCCCGGCGAAAGACGCGCTGTACCGCACCAGCTGGGAGCCGGTCTCCGGCATCGGCGAACAGCACGACTTCCGGATTCTCGAAGTGTCCACTCCGGAGCGTCGAGTGCCGGAAGCGGCGCGCGCAGTCGCGGCGAAGGTGCTCGCGGCGATCCAGGAAACGCTCGACGGCGAAGGTCGCCTGGCCGTGGTCACGCGCGGTGCGGTGTCCGTGCACGGCGAGGACGTCGATCCGGCGCTGGCCCCGGCCTGGGGTCTGGTCCGTGCCGCCGCGGCGGAGAACCCTGGCCGGTTCGCGCTGGTCGACGGCGATCCCGAGGCGGCTTTGGCCACCGGCGAGCCGGAAACCGCGGTCCGCAAGGGCCAGGTCTTCGCCCCGCGTTTCACCACCGTCGCCACCGAACCGACCGAGCTGAACTGGGACAAGGTACTGGTCACCGGCGGTACCGGCGGACTCGGCGCGGTCGTCGCCCGGCACCTCGTGACGAAACACGGCGTGCGGAACCTCGTGCTGACCAGCCGTCGCGGAGCAAACGCGCCCGGTGCGGCCGAGCTGCGCGACGAGCTGACCGCACTCGGCGCGACCGTCGCGGTCGAAAGCTGCGACGTCACCGAAGCGGAGTCGGTGCGGAAGCTCCTCGCCACGGTCGGTCCGCTCTCTGCGGTCATCCACGCGGCGGGCGTGCCGTCTGCTGGACGCGTCGAAACGCTGACCGAGGAAGAGACCTCCCGCGTCTTCGCGCCGAAGGTCGACGGTGCCTGGAACTTGCACGAGCTGACGAGCGACCTCGACGCGTTCGTCCTGTTCTCGTCGGCCGCCAGCACAGTCCTCGCGGCCGGGCAAGCCGGATACGCCGCCGCCAACGCCTTCCTCGACGAACTGGCCGAACACCGTCGCGCACAAGGACTTCCGGCGACCTCGCTGTGCTGGGGCGCGTGGTCCGAAGACGGCGGCATGGCGGGCGAACTGTCCGAAGCGGACTTCCGCCGGCTCCGTCGCCTGGGCACGCCGCCGATGGCGACCGGCGAAGCACTCGCCCTCTTGGACGCCTGCCTCGCCTCGGCCGAACCCGTGCTGGCCCCGGTCCGCCTGGACCAGGCCGCGCTGCGCGCCCGGGCCGACGACCTGCCGCCAGTCCTCCGCAAGATGGTGCGCCGTCCCGCCAAAAAGGCTCCGGCCGCCGCACCCCGGTTGGCGACCGTGCCCGAGGCCGAACGCGAGGAATACCTGTTGGGCCTGGTGTCGGAGCAGGTCGCGGCGATTCTCGGCTTCGCGAACGCCGCCGCGGTCGAACCGGAGCGCGCCTTCCAGGAGATGGGGTTCGACTCGCTCACCTCGGTCGAGCTGCGCAACCAGCTCGGCGCGCGGACCGGGCTCAAGCTCACCGCGACCATCGTGTTCGACCATCCGACCCCGGCCGCGCTGGCCCGGCGGCTGCACGCCCTCCTCGGCGCCGGCCGGGGCCCGGCCGAACCGCTGCTGACCGAGATCGACCGCCTGGAAACCCTCCTCGGCGGTGCGGCCGGAACGCTGAACGGGTCGACCGCGAAGGTCGCTGCCCGGCTGGACGCGCTGGTGCGCAAGTGGGCCGACGCGCACGCCGGCGCCGAAACCGAAGCCGATCTGGACGAGGCCACTGACGACGAGCTGTTTGCCGTGCTGGACGACGAATTGGGCATCTCATGAACGGGCAGACCATGAGCAACGAGGACAAGCTCCGCGACTATCTGAAGCGTGCGACGGCCGATCTGAAGCAGGCCCGCCGCCGGCTGCACGAGCTGGAGGCCCGCGACACCGAGCCGATCGCGATCATCGGCATGAGCTGCCGTTACCCCGGGGGCGTGCGGACGCCGGACGACCTGTGGGACCTCGTCGATGAGGGCCGCGACGCGATCGGGGAGTTCCCGGCCGACCGCGGCTGGGACATCGAGGGCGTCTACGACCCGGTGCCCGAGCGGCCCGGCAAGACCTACACGCGGCACGGCGGTTTCCTTTACCAGGCGGCGGATTTCGACGCCGAGTTCTTCGGCATCAGCCCGCGGGACGCCCGCCGCGCCGACCCGCAGCAGCGGATCCTGCTCGAAGCCTCCTGGGAGGCGTTCGAACGCGCCGGGCTCGACCCGCACGGGCTCAAGGGCAGCTCGACCGGCGTCTACGCCGGCGTGATGTATCACGACTACAGCGGTGGCAGCCCAGACGGCAGCCTGGTGT
Organism: Amycolatopsis sp. NPDC054798; assembly: GCF_053611505.1. Lineage (NCBI taxonomy): Bacteria > Bacillati > Actinomycetota > Actinomycetes > Pseudonocardiales > Pseudonocardiaceae > Amycolatopsis > Amycolatopsis sp. NPDC054798. The sequence goes on from NZ_JBSHAM010000028.1 coordinate 12,338, forward strand.
CCGGCCAGGTCTCCTACACCCTCGGCCTCGAAGGACCGTCGGTGTCGGTGGACACCGCGTGCTCGTCTTCGCTGGTCGCACTGCACATGGCCGCGCAAGGGCTGCGTCGCGGCGACTGCACGCTCGCGCTGGCGAGCGGCGTCGCGGTGATGGGCACGCCGGAGATGTTCGTGGACTTCTGCAGCCGTCGCGGTCTCGCGGCGGACGGCCGGAGCAAGTCGTTCTCCGACGACGCGGACGGCACTTCGTGGGCCGAAGGCGTCGGCGTGCTGGTTCTGGAGCGGCTTTCCGACGCGCAGCGCAACGGGCACCGCGTGCTCGCGCTGCTGCGCGGTTCAGCGGTCAACCAGGACGGGGCCAGCAACGGTTTCTCCGCTCCCAACGGTCCTTCGCAGGTCCGCGTGATCGAGGCCGCGCTCGCGGACGCTGGGTTGTCGGTGTCCGATGTGGACGCTGTCGAGGCGCACGGCACCGGAACTGCGCTGGGCGACCCGATCGAAGCGCAGTCGCTGCTGGAAACCTACGGCCAGCGCAGCAGCGGCGCACCGTTGCTGCTCGGGTCGATCAAGTCGAACATGGGACACCCGCAGGCCGCAGCCGGTGTCGCGGGCGTGATCAAGATGGTGCAGGCGCTGCAGCACGCTCGGCTGCCGAAGACGCTGCACGTCGGGACGCCGTCGAAGCACGTCGACTGGACGTCCGGCGCGGTCGAACTGCTCACCGAACCGCAGGCTTGGCCCGAGGTGAATCGGCCGCGGCGGGCGGCGGTGTCGTCGTTCGGTGTCAGCGGGACGAACGCGCACGTGATCCTGGAGCAAGCCCCGGCCGCGGAGGTCGTCGAGGCCGCTCCGGCTCCCGTCTACCCGTTGGCGCTGTCGGCGAAGACGCCTGCCGCGCTGGCCGAGTCCGCCGCTCAACTGGCGCAAGTGGACAGTGACCTCGCCGATGTCGTGCACACTCTCGTCGCCGGTCGCGCGCCGCTGGACCACCGCGCGGTGGTCGTCGCGCAGGACCGCAAGCAGGCCGAGGAAGCGTTGCGCGCGTTGGCTTCCGGCGCCTCCCGCCCGGACGTGATCACCGGAACCGCGGACGTGCGCGGTCGAACCGTCTTCGTCTTCCCTGGCCAGGGTTCACAGTGGACTGGCATGGCGCTCGACCTCATCGAGCAGTCGCCCGCTTTCGCCGCCCGGATGTCCGAATGCGACACCGCGCTGCGGAAGTTCACCGACTGGTCGGTCATCGCCGTTCTACGCGGCGAGCCGGGCACCCCGCCCGCTGACCGGGTCGATGTGGTGCAGCCGATGCTGTGGGCGGTGATGGTGTCGCTCGCCGCGCTGTGGCGTGCGCACGGTGTCGAGCCGGACATGGTGATCGGCCACTCGCAGGGCGAGATCGCTGCGGCGACCGTCTCGGGGGCACTGTCGCTTGAGGACGGTGCGCTGGTGGTTGCTCTGCGAAGCAAGGCAATTGGCGATGTCCTCGGCGGACGCGGCGGCGGCATGCTCGCGGCGGGCCTCCCGGCGACCGAACTGGAAGAGCGGCTTAGCGCTTGGGACGGCCGGATTTCGGTCGCGGCCGACAACGGCGCAACCTCGGCGGTGCTGTCCGGGGACACCGAAGCCCTCGAAGAGCTGCGCGACCAGCTGGTCGCCGAAGGCTTCCGCGCGAAGCTGGTCCCGGTGGACTACGCGTCGCATTCGGCGCACGTCGAGCACCTTTCAGACCGGTTGCTCGCCGACCTCGGCCCGATCACCCCTCGTCGCGGCGACGTCGCGATGACCTCCACGGTCACTCTCGACGCGGTGGAAGAGTCCACTGTGGATGCCACGTACTGGTTCGCGAACCTGCGCCGCACGGTCCGGTTCGCGCCGGTCGTCGCCCAGCTCGCCGAAGCCGGCTACACGCGGTTCATCGAGATCAGCCCGCATCCGGTGCTGGCCATGAGCATTCAGGAAACCCTGGACGAGACCGGGCACGCTGGCTCGGTTGTCGGCACCCTGCGCCGCGACGAGGGCGACCTGACCCGGTTCGCCACCTCGATGGCCGAGTACTCGGTTCGCGGCGGTTCGGTCGATTGGCTCTCGCTGGTCCCCGGCGGCCGGATTGTCGATCTGCCGACCTATCCCTTCCAGCACAAGCGTTTCTGGCTCGAAGCGGAAGCCGCGGCCGCGGAAGCGGCTGTCCCCGTCGCTGACCAGGAGTTCTGGCAGGACGTGACCGGCGGCGACGTCGACGCGCTCGCCGCCCGGCTCGGCGTCGGGACCGCCCCGCTCGCCGAGGTCGTCCCGGCGCTGGCCGCCTGGCACAGCCGCCGCACCGAACTGTCCACGGTGGACTCCTGGCGCTACCGCGTGTCGTGGTCCCCGCTGTCCGGCGTGACCGGCGGACTCGCCGGCAGCTGGCTGATCGTCGTCCCCGCCGGGGTTTCGGAAGCAGCCGACCTCGCGGACGCCTTGGCCGAACAGGGCGACGTCGTCCGCCTGGTCGCCGCCGACTACACCCGCACGGCGCTGGCCGAACTGCTCGGCGAGGCAACCGCGGTCCGTCCGTTCGACGGCGTCCTCTCGCTGCTCGCCTTCGACGAGAACCCGGCGCTCACCACGATCGCCCTGCTGCAAGCGTTGCGGGACAACGAGATCGACGCTCCGGCGTGGGTCGTCACCCGGGGCGCGGTCGCAGTCGACGCGTTCTCCGACGCCGACCCCGAGGCCGCTTCGGTGTGGGGCCTCGGCACCGTGGTCGCCCTGGACCAGCCTGGCAGCTGGGGCGGTCTCGTGGACGTCACCGAAGCAACTGACGCCGCCAAGCTCGCCGCGATCGTGTCCGGCATCAACGACGAGGACCAGGTCGCGATCCGGCCGTCGGGAGTGTTCGCCAAGCGGATGGTGCACGCACCGCTCGGCCCGGACGCAGCGGAACCGTGGCAGCCGCGCGGCACCGTGCTCATCACCGGCGGCACCGGCGCGGTCGGCGGCCACGTCGCGCGCTGGCTCGCCGGACGAGGGGCAGAACACCTGGTGCTGACTAGCCGTCGCGGCCTCGAAGCCGAAGGCGCGCGCGAGCTGGTGGAAGAGCTGTCCGGCACCCGCGTCACCGTCGTGGCCTGCGACGTCGCCGACGAGACGGCGCTGTCCAAGGTGCTCGCCGAGCACCCGCCGACCGCGGTGGTGCATGCCGCCGGGGTGCTGACCCGCGAACCCGCGCTGGTCGACGTCACCCCGGAGGAGTTCACCGCGGCAATCCGGGCGAAGGTCACCGGTGCCGCGCTGCTCGACCGGCTCCTCGGCGACACCGAACTCGACGCGTTCGTCCTGATGTCCTCCGGTGCCGCCGTGTGGGGCACTTCCGGCCAGCCCGCCTACGCCGCCGGAAACGCCTACCTCGACGCGCTGGCGCGACGCCGCCGTGCGGCCGGACGTACCGCGACCGCGGTGGCCTGGGGCTCCTGGGGCGGTGGCGGCATGGTCGACGCGGACGCGAGCGATCTGTTGCGCCGCATGGGATTGGCCGAGATGGACCCGAGGCTGGCGGTCGAAGCGCTCGGTCAGGCACTCGACCACGACGAGTCGCAACTGGTCGTCGCGGACATCGACTGGGCCGCGTTCGCGCCGGTCTACCAGCTCGCCCGGCCCCGCCCGCTGCTGCGCGGCATCCCCGAGGCCGCGGCCGACCAGGCCGAAGCGGAACCGGCGGGCGCGGGAGATCTCGCGACCCGGCTGGCCTCGCTGAGCCCCGCCGAACAGCGCCGGACCGTACTCGACCTGGTGCGCGGCGAGGTCGCCGCGGTCGCCGGGTACGACGACGGCGGCGGCGCGATCGAGCCCGCGCGGGCGTTCAAGGAACTCGGCTTCGACTCGGTGACCGCGGTCGACCTGCGCAACCGGCTCGGCGCCGGCACCGGGCTGAAGCTGCCCGCGACGGTCGCGTTCGACCACGTCAACCCGCAGGCGCTGGCCGAGCACCTGTGGAGCCAGCTGTGCGCGGGAGAGACGGAGGTCCCGCTCGAGGCCGGTCTCGACCGGCTCGAAGCGGCGGCCGCCGCGCTCGACGCCGCAGAGATCGACCGGTCCCGCATCCTGCCCCGGCTGCAGGCGGTCGTCGCCGCGCTGCACCAGACGCTGTCCGGCGGCCAATCCGGCTCCGAAGCGCTCGAAGCGGCCACCACCGACGAACTGTTCGCCCTCATCGACGACGAGCTCGGCGCCTGACCCCCGTTGTGGGGGGGGGGGGCCGAACCGGGAAAAAAATAACGAAAAGCGCCCCAACACGGGAAACCCCAAAAACCGCACCAGAGTATAGCGAAATTATGAGAATGCCCGGCCGCCCGAAACAACCA